>NZ_JAFSNZ010000013.1 GCF_017447225.1 Methanobrevibacter sp.
AGGTAATTCGATTTCTTCTCCAGCATCAGCAGCAGCGATTACACCGTCAATGGTTTTTTGTACTAATCTTAATGCACCAGTTTCTGCTAATACTTTTAAGATGTCAGCGTTGAAGATAGCCATTTCAGTTGGGTCTAACCATTCTCTTTTTGCACCGATCATTGGGTCAGACATTACAATAATGTAACCTAAACCTTGTTCATCCATTTCATCTTTCTTACCTTTACCTGGTGCATCACCGATGATGATTGCAGGTAAATCTTTTTCGGATAAGAGTTCTCTTGCTTTAGCAGGACCAGGTGCTCCTGGGTTTGGAGAAATGAATATTGCGAAATCAGGTTCAAATGCGTCTACTTTAGGGACAACATCTTCTACTTGTTCTGGGTTCATTTTTGCTCCAGATCCAAATACTCTAACATCTATATTTGGTCTGTCTGCTCTTTCGTCTAACAATAAATCGATAACTGGTGAAGTACCAATGTTACCACTTTTTATAATAGCAATTTTAACTACCATATTAAAAATCTCCTATATTTGTAATATTAAATATGGTAAGAAAATTATTTAAATCTTATTATTTATTTATTCTAGTTAACATCACGCATTTTTTATTAAAAATTATACAAAACTATAAAAAATTCTTAAATTTATATTTAAATGTTTAATAAATATGAAAATAGTTAAAGAATATTTAATTAATTTTTTTTTTAAATCAGTAATAAAAATAGTAAAAAACAGTGGTTCCGACGAGATTCGAACTCGTGATCCCCTCCTTGTAAGGGAGGTATCATACCACTAGACCACGGAACCAACATATTATATTATAATTTTAATATTATATAAGTTTTTCGTTAATATGTTCAATAGATTATTTCATATATTTTATATCCGATTGTAGCCTCATTTGTAGGTATTTCAGTAAAATTGAACCCTGATTCAGCATATGTTTCGTTCATATCAATATTATCAACATAATATATTTTTGATCCAGTATTTTTATAATAAATAATGTCTGGGTTATTAAGAAAATCATTAAGGTTAGAATCTGAAGGATTATACATGAAATGATGATTATTCGGTGCATAATATTTAAAAAGAGGGAAATATGCATTAGCATAATTAATTATAATTACATTATTTTCACCCATATTAGAAATATAATCGTGTTCTATTTCTGTTGTTGCAACGTCCTGGTTGTGGATTGGCATACATGCAAAAATACCTAATATTCCTATAATTAAGATTAATATAGTTATTGGAATGAAAACTTTTAGATTTTCGAATGATTTGGCAAGAAAAATGGAAAATACTAACCACATACATCCAATTACTGGAATTATATATCGGATATGAAAAATTGGCTGGCTTATAAGTGAAACAATAATTCCTATTGAAGGTACTAAGATAAATATTAATAATGTATTTGTAGTAAATTCATCTTTATTTCTGTAATATAAATATATAAAACTTACAAATAGCAATGTTCCAAGTATTGTAGGTGAAGCCAGTTCATTATTCCTTATAGCCTGATATGCTGGAGAAAAAATATAGTATATGTAACTAATCACTGTGTTAATTGATATTGGTGCAATCCAGTAAGTAGTATTAACATTTAAAATTTGCCCATAAGTTATTGGTAACCATGGGATATATGCGATTATGCAGATAATGGCGGATATTATCCAATTTTTGAGTAGTTTTTTATCTTTTCTGATGATGTAAATTAACATTACTAAATATATAGAAAAAGACGCTATCGCTGAAAAATAATGAGTATATATGGATAATATGGTTAAAACAGTTAAAATTGTCCATTTTTTCCAATTTGGATTATTTGTTATTTCGTATGCAAAAATTAAACTTGTAGTTATAAAAAACAATCCCCAGGAATACATTCTAACTTCAAGAGCTGATGTTAAAATTCTTGGCATTGAACAAATACAGAAAAAGAATATCCCTGCAGTCAGCATGCCAAAATTCTTTTTGATTTTTGTAATAGATAAAATTCCTATAAGTAATATGGGGATTAATGAAAAAATCTTTCCGGTTAATGTCAAATCAATGAAATAGAATATTTTACAAAATATTTTTAGGAAAACATAATATAAAATTGGATGGACATCATTTATAGAATAACTTATGAAATCATTCAACGGCATTTTTATCATCGCCAAAGAATATATTTCGTCAGCCCAAACTCCAAGTTTAGATAACTCTATATAAGAAGTAATTAATAAAAAGATTATTCCAATAATGAAAAAGATTATTCCAACGTAGTCTTCTTTATTATTGAATTTTAGAAACTTCATTAATCTATTTATATGAAATCTAATGTTATTATATTTTTTCATTAATTTTAAATAAAAATAAATCAATATACTATATGTAGTAAAAACGATGTGATAATTATGGCTTGGGACGATAGTGCAAGTAAAGTATGGATGGATGGAGAACTCGTAGATTGGAAAGATGCAACAATTCACTCACTTTCCCACGTAGTTCACTATGGAACTAGTGTTTTTGAAGGTATACGTGCATACAGCAATGAAAATGGTGTAGCAGTATTCCGTTTAAAAGAACATGTAAGAAGATTGTTCGACTCTGCAAAAATTTATAATATTCCAATTCCTTACACTGAAGAGGAAATAGCAGAAGCAATTAAAGAAACTGTAAGAGAAAATGGACTCGAATCATGTTATATTCGTCCAATTGTATTCAGAGGATATGGTGAATTAGGTGTAAACCCATTAAACTGTCCTGTTAACGTAGTAATCGCTGCTTGGGACTGGGGATCATACCTTGGAGAAGAAGGAATGGAAAATGGTGTTGATATCGGTGTTTCATCATGGAGAAAACCTGCTCCAGATACCTTCCCGGCTTTAGCAAAATGCGGTGCTAACTATATGAACTCTCAGCTGGCTAAAATAGAAGCTATTGAACATGGCTATGACGAAGCTATCATGCTTGATTATATGGGTTACGTTTCAGAAGGTAGTGGAGAAAACATCTTTTTAGTAGAAGATGGTGTCCTACACACCCCATCATTAGGATCTTCCAACTTAAGAGGAATCACAAGAGATTCCATAATGAAAGTTGCTCGTGATTTAGGCTACGAAGTAATTGAAGAAAGAATTGTTCGTGAAAGATTATATTTGGCTGATGAAGTGTTCTTCACTGGAACTGCAGCAGAAGTCACTCCAATCAGATCAATTGATCATAAAACTATTGGAATTGGAAAAAGAGGTCCTATCGCTGAGGAAATACAATCCACATTCTTTGATATTGTTGAAGCTAAAATTGAAGATAAATACGGTTGGTTAGATTATATTTAAGGTGTGTAATAAATGGATATTATTCAGGGAATTATTATTGGTATAGTTCAGGGGCTTACTGAATTTTTACCTGTAAGCAGTTCCGCACACTTAATTTTTATTCAAAATCTGTTGGGTGTTGAAAGCTCTCTTGCTTTCGATACTTTCCTTCATTTGGGAAGTCTGTTGGCAGTTCTGATTTTCTTCCGTGCAGACATCTATAAGATGTTGCGCGCATGGTGGCTAAGCCTTGGAGACATTCTGCAAAATAGATTCAAGGAAGGCTTTTATTCAGACCCTTACAAAAGACTGGCATGGTACGTTATTTTGGCTACTATTCCTGTTGGGGTTGTGGGAGTCCTGTTTGAAAGTCAGGTTGATGCTCTTTTTGCTGGAGCATTATATGTTCCGGGATTTTTCTTGTTTGTAACTGGTACAATATTGTACTTGTCTCAGAGAATGGCATCCGGCCAGATTGACATGTCCCATATGGGATGGTTCCAGTCATTATTCATGGGATTAGGTCAGGCCTGTGCAATAATGCCTGGTTTATCCCGTTCAGGAACTACCATTGCAGCAGGTTTAGTAATCGGACTTGATAAGGAATTCGCTGCCAAATTCAGTTTTATATTATCAATTCCAGCTATTTTTGGCGCATTCATATTGCAATTAAAAGATATTGGCCTGTCAATGAGTGGAGATGGTGCTGCCATAATTTTGGGTTTTGTAGCAGCATTTGTTTCAGGTTACCTTGCAATAAAATGGTTGCTTGACTTAATTCAAAATAGAAGTTTGGATATCTTCGCTTATTACTGCTGGATAGTTGGAATTGTGGTGTTTATGGGTTCAATTGCCCATATATTCTAAAAAAAGTTTAATGTAGTTAAATTAACTACATGTCTTTTCTATTTTTTTTCTTAATTTTTCTACAGGAACTCCACGGGCTAATGCAGTAAACATTGCTCCTCCGGCGCCTGCTCCTTCTTTAACAAATCCGTCAAGATAATTTTTCAAACCGTCATGGGTTGATTTTTCAAACTGTGGATCAACGGAATGAAGGGTTATATCTTCATCAATCTGTTTTAAAAGTCCGAGAAGGTCTGCAGTTTCATCACCCACAACAAAAACAGTTGTTGCAAGGTTAATTCTTGTAAAGTCAAAACTTGGTTTGATTGATTTTATTACAGCACAAACAGCTGCCATTTGGGTTCCGCCAGCCAATATTATTGGAATCTGTTCGTCAACACCTAAAACCAGTCCGGCTACTCCCGCTAAAATAGGATCTCCTACAGCACCAATTGCCTGAAGACCATCAATATTGTCTGTTTCAGGATCGAGTCCTGCATTTTTTAATCCTTCATCCACAATTTTTGTTTTCATGTCATGGGGATTGTGCGGCATGCTTCCACTTACCTTTTCGTTGGCATCATATCCAAGTGCCCTTAGCACTCCCAGTGCGGTTGTTGTACCGGCAGCTATGCTTTCTCCGATTATCAGCATAGGATGTCTTCTTGCAAGTTCGGCACCTAATTCACGGGCATTTTCATAGATTTCCAATGGGTTTAGGACACCTTTTCCGGTCCTTATATCTCTTCCGTATTCGTTACCGAATCTCATGCATTCAATGTTTGGTTTTATTTTACAGCCTGCATCAGCAATTATAAATGGGATATCTGCTATTTCCAAAGAGGCTTTTGTAAGCATTGCAGGTGTTGGAGCTGCTGCTTTTCCAACCACAGTTTGGGGGATTTCTTTCATACACTTAACATGGCCTAAAGTCATTAACTCAGCATCGGCTGCAGGTGTGTATTCAGTTAATTCTGCTGATGCTCCTGCTCCGGATAAGCCTGGAATCAATGATGTTTCAGTAGTTCCAAGTGTACAAATAAAAACGGGATCAATAACTTCACCTAAATATTCCATTAATTCCTCAGATCCATATGTTGTAATTCCTTCAATCATAATTTTTCCTCTATTTTTGTCAATAATTCGATAACTTTTTTGTTCTGATTAATAATCTTCTGATTCTGTAAAAATATTCTATTCAAATAATCTGCAGTTGTCTTTTCAGGCTTTCTATTAAATGTCTTACCATCTCTTGCTCTTGGAGGTATGCTGTCAAGTATTTCGTTCCTGGTAGGCGCTTCTTTTGGTCTTGCAGGAATCATTCCTTTGCTTTTAGGGGCATCGTCTGCAACCTCTTCAATGTAATTGTGGGAAACTTTCTTTTTTCCCTTTTCTTCCAAAAGCTCCATTAAGCGAGCATCAACTGCGGCTTCGCCTTTAAGCATTTCCTGTTCCACTTCATGATATAATCTCTTTTGGATGTTGTATGCATCATAAATTGGGATACCACGTTTTTGTGTTTCTTCTTTAAAAGCGTCATTAATATGGATATCCCCAGTTAACTTATTTACTCTTTTTTCTTCAACAGTGTTTGTGTTATAAAATCCCATATTAATCACTTTGTTTCTGATTAATTAAATATTATATGTAATGAGTTATAAAAAATAATTTGGTTGATAAAGTTGATATCTTTAGGAATTGAAGGAACTGCAGAAAAAACTGGTGTAGGTATTGTAGACGATGAAGGTAATATTTTGGCAATAGAAGGTTGCCAGCTATATCCTGAAAAGGGAGGAATTCATCCGAGAATCGCCGCTGAGCATCATGCTGAATGGATTCCAAAGCTGATACCTCAGGCTATTGAAAGCGCCGGAATTGACTACTCTGACATTGATTTGGTTTCATTTTCTCAGGGTCCGGGTCTTGGTCCGGCATTAAGAATTGTAGCGACTTCTGCAAGATCTCTTGCTTTATCATTAGACAAACCGATTATTGGTGTTAATCACTGTATTGGTCATGTTGAGGTTGGAAAACTTGATACTGGAGCGATTAATCCGGTTTCATTATATGTCAGTGGCGGAAACAGCCAGGTAATAGCTTATGAAAGCGGTCGTTACAGGATTTTCGGTGAAACTTTGGACATTGCTATAGGGAACTGTCTTGATCAGTTTGGTCGTGAAACCGGTTTGGGCCATCCTGGCGGACCTGTAATCGAAAAACTGGCCAAAAAAGGAAATTATATTGATTTGCCTTATGTAGTTAAGGGAATGGACTTTTCATTTTCCGGGCTGTTGTCTGCAGCATTAAGACAGCATCAGAAAGGTACTGATATTGAAGATGTCTGCTTTTCACTTCAGGAAACTGCTTTTGCAATGCTTGTTGAAGTAACTGAACGTGCACTTTCACACACTCAAAAGGATGAAGTGATGCTGTGCGGAGGGGTTTCTGCAAATTCCCGCCTGCGTGAAATGCTTAAGACAATGTCTGAAGAGCATGGAGCCAAATTCTACATGCCGGAAATGAAATTGTGCGGTGATAATGGTGTCATGATTGCATGGTTGGGCTTATTGACGTGCAAAGAATTTGGGCCTATGAAACTTTCAGATACAGGAATAATTCAAAGATTCAGAACAGATGAAGTTGACATTCCATGGATTGACAACTCTAAAAGCCTATTGAAATTGCCGGATGATTTGATTGCAAAAGGTGCCGAATCCAATATTATAAAAAGTTCATATATGGATGATGATGCAGTAATTAAAGCCAGAATTCCTAAAAGTTACAGAATTCCGGAAATCGACAATAAAATCAGAAAATCACGCTGCAAACTTGAAGCGAAATTACTGTCCGATGCCAAAAGAGCAGGGGTCAGAACTCCAATTTTATATGATATAGATTTGGATGAAAAGTCAATACTGATGGAATCCATTGATGGAGTAATGCTTAAGGATGTCATTGATGACGATTTGGCATATAAAACCGGTTTGGAAATAGCCAAATTACATTCAGCAGATATTATTCATGGTGACATTACTTCATCCAATATAATGCTTCGTGACGGTGAATTGGTATTTATTGATTTCGGATTGGGCAGATATTCTGATTTGGAAGAGGATAAAGCCGTTGACTTGCTTGTTTTGAAAAAATCCCTTCAAAGTATTGACTATGAAAAGGCAGTAAGTTACTTTGAAAGTGTTTTAAGGGGTTATAACAATCCCAAGATTATTGATAAAATTTCCGACATAGAACATCGGGGCCGCTACACACACTAATTTTTAGTCATACCTAAAAATTTAAATACACTCTCATAAAAATATATAAAACAGATATAATGCTTTTTTTGGGGATTATGTCTAGAAAATGATTTTTTTAAATTTATGCATGGGAGGTGTAAGTATCAAGAATACTCGAATATTGATGCTATTGATGATTCTTACCATCGCTATGATTACTTTAGGCTCTTCATCGGCAAACGATGTGGATACTAATGAAACCTTATCAATGGCGGAAATTGACACTATTGATATTTCACAAGAAAATATTATAGTTTTTTTGGAAAAGTTTATACCTTATGAAGTTCATATATAATAATTATGAAAGTCGCAAAAATTGAA
>NZ_JAFSNZ010000014.1 GCF_017447225.1 Methanobrevibacter sp.
GAATGCCGTATCAATGCAGAAGATCCGCTTAATGATTTCTCACCAAATCCGGGTAAAATTACAGGATACAGATCTCCCGGAGGACCTGGTGTACGTTTAGACAGTGGAGTATACATGAATTATACCATTCCAACATTTTATGATTCAATGATTTCCAAACTGATTACATATGGCAGAAACAGGGAAGATGCGATAAACAGAATGAAAAGAGCATTGAGTGAATATATTATTTTGGGTGTAAAGACCACAATACCATTCCATAAAGCAATTCTAAGAAATCCTAACTTCATCAGTGGAGATTTGAACACACACTTTATTGACACATATAAGAAAGGTATCGAAAGTGAAATGAACAATGTAATTGCTGAAGATTTGGAAAAAGTAAACAAACTCAAATCAACATTCATGCCTGGTAAAAAAATAGCTGCAATATCAGCGGCTGTCGGATCTTATCAAAACCAAGTAATGAGTCATAAGGCTAAAAAATAATTTAATGGGATTAAAATGCGAAATGAAATAATTAATCTATTAAAAAAAGAAGAAAAGTTTTCTGAAAAAACCATTGACGAACTTCGTGAAGTGGAAATTAACGATTTTGCGGAAATGATTAAAGAATTTGGTCAGCAGCCAACAGAATATATTAAAAGAGAAGAAATTACAAAAGATTTGGATACTAAATACCTTGGAAAAGAAATGTATATCTTTAAAGAGGTCATGTCCACAAATACCCTAGCCAAATTCTTATCCGCCAACGGTTCTGAAAATGGATGTGTAATTCTTTCCGAAAAACAGAGTGATGCCAAAGGAAGACTCGGTAAATCATGGGAATCCCCTTTAGGAGGAATATGGTTATCAATTATCCTTAAAACACAAGTAGAACATTCCAAACTCCCAATGATTACATTAGCCACAGGTGTTGCAGTACAGAAAACCCTTGAAAAAATCGGAATAACAAATGCCGAAATCAAATGGCCAAATGACATAATGATTAACGGAAAAAAAGTTTCAGGAATATTGACTGAAGCAATTACTCGATTTAACACAATTGAACATGTCATTGTAGGTGTTGGAATTGACGCAAACTTTGATGTTAATGTATTGTCTAAAGAATTGCAGGAAGGAAGTACAACCCTAGATATTGAATTAGGCCACAGGGTAGACGAAAATGAAATAATCAGAATTTTCCTTGAAGAATTTGAAAAAATCACATTGCTATTTAATGATGGCGAATTTGAACAGATACTCAAGGAATGGAGAAAAAATTCATATTCAATTGGAAAAATCGTAGAAGTCAGAGAACCTTTCAACAAATCCTATGACGGTTATGTTTTAGGAATCAGCCGTGAGGGAGCTCTTGTTGTTGAAAAAATTGATGGAACCTTAGAAAAAGTAATTTCCGGAGAATGTATCATTAAAAATTGAATACAATCTCCCTACATTCATCTTCATTAATAACTAGCTTTTCCAAGTTATTAAATGAAGATACTATTTTTTTATTTAAATCATTTAAATCCAAATTAAATGCATCGCCAGTTGACAAATCAAATCTTATTGTAGCTGATGCACCGGGCATTGAAACCGCAGGTATAGTAATAATACCATGCTCTTTCAGTAAGATAAAAGAGAATACAAAAGCCACATCCTCATCGGACAGATTATGTGATGCATCAATTTCATCAGCCAAACCTTTTGGAGTAATCATGACCCCTGTCGGCGTTGCTTTAAAATTAGTGAAATTTTCATTCAATAAATCTAAAAGCTCATCCTTTCTTGAAAAACTTTTAATTAAATTATCCCCATTGAAATTTTTAATACCATTCAGCATTGCAAGAACTGCTGGCGGCTGAGCTTCAAGGCCGTATTGGTTAACCTTTACCTTGATTTCATCAATCAGCTCTTTACGGCCTGCCATCAGTCCACCTCTTGGACCTGGCATTAACTTATCTGTACTTGTAATGGCAATGTCTGCACCCAAATCACATGCTTTTGGCTGATTGAATACGACAGTTCTAAGCCTTGCTCCGGAAGCGTCATCAACCATAACGGGAATATCTTTCTCATGTGCCATTTCAATAACTTTTTTAAAGTTATCCAAATCTATGACCTTGTGATCCATTGTTGAACCGGTTATGACGACAAGAGAAGTGTTGTCAGGTATTGAAAATTCATTAAAATTATCAGTTTCACTATAATTGGCATTGACTAGTGCACAGCTTCTTGGAATAGATGGGTGTGCAGGCAATTGCGCCAGATAATGAACAACATTAGTATTTTCGTCAACCAAAGTCAGGATAGTTGCAAGTATCCCTGAAGAAGTCCTGTTTAAAGGTAAAACTTTTTGTCCACCCATATGTTCAATTCCGACTTTCTGAAGTTCCTCTTCAAAAATAGCTGGACCGACATATGTTTCTAAAAGGTTAATCTCTGAAGGAGATGCTATAAATCCTCCGGATAAACCGGTTAAATCATATAATGATTGGCGGGATTTGTTCATAACCCAATCTTTAATTATTGATAGGGCATTTTCCCTTTTTTTAACTTCATCCAATGAATTGTTGACTATCATCTAAGCATCATCCAATTCTAATTTAAAATCAGCTAAAGCTTCGAGGAAAGGTTTTAAATCTTTTTCTGTTAATGGAATAGAAGTATATTGTTCTTCTTCAGGTTCCTCATATGAATATTCAGCATCAAGGACTTTACCATCAGGAGTAACCCAAATCATTAAGCTGTCACTTACTGTGTCGCTTTTTTTGGTTGGTGGGAAAAATATTTCAAAAGAAGTTCCTAATTGGCTAAAGAACTTTTCTTTTTCTTCATCACTTTTATTGCATTTTTTAATTTTACGAATTCTTGATTTTAATCTTTTTTCTGCAAGTTCATTAATATCAGACATAGCTAAAAACTCCTATAAAAAAATTACTTTTATGTAACTATACATATTTTTAAAATTATATTATATAAATGATATTGCTTAGTCATATAAGCTATTTCCATGACTGTCCATTGCCACAATAAGTGGGCCGAAATCTTTTACCTTAAGATTCCAGATTGCTTCAGGCATTCCCAAATCCAGCCAGTCAACGCTTTCAATCTCTTCGACTGCATCAACATATAATGCTGCGCAACCGCCAGTAGCAACCACATAAACGGCTTCATGTTCAATCAAAGCCTCACGGACAGTGTCATCCATTCCACCTTTTCCGATGACAATTTTCGGACCCATTGCAATAACATCACTTTGATACGGATTCATACGCATGGAAGTGGTCGGGCCAATAGCCACCATCTTATAATCGTCACCATTCTGGGTTATTATCGGACCTGCATGGAATAATGCTGCCCCTTCAATATCTCTGGGAGCCCCTCTTTCGAGTATTCTTTTATGAGCCTGATCTCTTGCAGTTAATATGTTACCGGTTAAACTGATAACATCCCCAACTTTTAAATCAGCCAAATTTTCATCAGTAATAGGTACATTAATTTTTTTCTCCATTTATACACCTTTAAAAGTAAAATATATTATTTAAAAAAATCAAATCTAAATATTATTTAAAATATTTAGAATTTATATTATTTAAAGTAGTGATAACATGTCAAGTATGAGTAGTGTTGCAGGACTATCAAAATATATTAAAACCCTTCCAGGAATTAAAAAATCCATTACTGGGATTTGTATATTAAGTTTTTTAACTGGAGTAATCTACTGTTTAATATCTCCAAAATACAGCTTAACCCATAATATAATCCTTGAAGGAATAGCTGGTTTTATGGTGTTGGGTGTCAGTTCAATATTGAGCGGCAGCCTCAACCAATATGGAGTGAAAGTCCTTCACGGAATTAATCTGAAAATCAAGCACTCAATGTTCTTATCACTACTGTCAATGCTTTTCATTGCATTTATTTTAATTATAGGAGGAGTAATATCAGCTTTATTTGATATTGATTTATTCATTAATTCATTATTATTCGGTTGTGTGCTCGTTTACGGATTCAATACATTGGTTTTATGGAGTACAACTCAAATCGGATTTGTCAAATCCACAATAATAGGTCTTATTCAGCCGGTGTTAATTCTGGCACTTCTTGTTTTAATACTGTTTTTAAGCAGTGATGCATCATTATTCTCAACACCAATAATAATTAATGTCATTATTAAAACTGTGATTGCATGCCTGATATTCATATTAGCAATCTATTCATTCATTTCAATTGCCGCCTCCCCATTAAAAAAGAATTTAGGAATCGGAATGCTTGATTTGTTAAGCCTATTTATTATGCATATGAATGAAGGGTCCAATCTTTTGGAGTCCACTTTCGAAAATATGGGTGAAGCAATAGACACTGTAGTCACATTCATCAGCTTTAAAGGAAAAGACGGTATAAAATCATTATTCATATCACCGTCAGTGCATCCTGGACCTTTAGGCAATATCGGAGGATCAAATATGCCTACAATACTGGCAAGTAAATTCGACCACTTCACAATGGTGGCACATGGACCTTCCACACATGATTTTAATCCTATTGCAGTTTCAGAAATAGATAAAATTGAAAATAGCGTGAAAGAAGGTCTTGAAAAGATTGAGTATTCCAAATATGCAAGTAAATTCAAAAGATATTCAAGGAATGCTGCCAATATCGGAGTTCAATTCTTCAATAAGGGAATGGTAATACTGTCAACCTTTGCACCTAACGGAAGCGATGACATTGAATTCGGCGTCGGCCTTACAATGATGACTCAAAGCATCAGCAACTGTAAAGTCAAGGATTCAGTCATTGTAGACTGCCATAACTCATTTACTCCTGAAAGCGGAGAGGTGCTTCCCGGAAATCCGGAAGTCTTTGACCTTATTGACGTTATCAATGAAATCGAAAAGGATGAGACCAAATACTCTTCCATTAAAGTAGGATGCTGTGAAGACAGGATGGAAACTCTTGACAAACATGAAGGAATCGGCGAAAGCGGTTTGAAAACAATGGTCATTGAAGTTGACAATCAAAGAACTGCTTATGTATTGTTTGACTCAAACAACATGGAAATCGGCTTTAGACAGGAAATAATGGATGCTGTAAAAGATTTGGATATTGATGAAATTGAAGTGATGACCACCGATACTCATACAGTCAACACTTTATCCAGAGGATATAATCCTGTAGGAATAGAGAAAAGACCTGAAATCATAGAATATGTAATAAAAAGTATAAAAGAAGCAATAAATGATTTGGAAGAAGTTGAAGTTGGAACTGGAACTAAAAAAATTAAAAATCTGAACACTTTCGGCCCTAAAAATTCAACCGAACTCATTTCAACAATAAGTTCCATTGTGGCAGTAAGTAAGATAATAGCTCCAGTCTTATTAATTACAGCATTATTTATAGTATTTATATGGATATTTTATGGAAATCTACAAATAATTGGCTAATAAAATCCATACAATAATCCATACGAAAAAGAAAGGCAGTACACAATCCCATATTTTCTGAGATCTGTCTATTTCACTTTCAACAATATTATCCGCCACTTTTAATGTAGCATAAATAAAAATAACGCCTATTAATAAACCAATCATATCGTTTTTAAAACCTAAATATCCGATAGTGAATATTCCGGATAGAACTCCTGCAATGAGTCCTAAAACAACATTAATAGATGTAAGTTTTATTGTATCGTCCAAGGTATTTCCTCCACAAAATAAATTAAATAGAATAAATATAATTTAATAATTAATAGTATATTAAAGTATTGATAAAAAAAGGTGTTTTAAAATGAAAGCAATGTCTAATGTGGACATTTTTACAATTAGTGATGAACTTAATAACCTATTAACCGGCGCTAGAGTGGATAAATCATTCCAGCCAACCAAGGATATTGTCGTGATGAGATTTCATGTTGCGGGAACTGGAAGGGTTGATCTGGTGATGCAATGCGGTTCAAGAATACACACAAGCAAATATCCACTTGAAAACCCTACAAATCCGCCGACATTCCCTATGCTTTTAAGAAAAAGGGTAAAAGGTGCACATGTTGAAAGTGTTACACAGCACAATTTCGACAGGGTTGTGGAGATAAAAGTCAAAAAGGACAAATACTACACAATCGTTGTTGAACTGTTTGATAAAGGAAATATCATTCTTCTTGATGAAGATAACAATATTATTTTGCCTCTTAAAAGGAAACACTGGTCAACAAGAGACATAAGCTCCAAAAAGGAATATGTTTTCCCAGAAGAAAGAGGAATAAATCCTATCACAGTCAGTGAAGATGAATTCAAAGAAGTGTTCATTCAAAATGACAGCGATGTTGTAAGAACTCTTGCTATCAACGGTTTTGGAAGTCTGTATGCTGAAGAAATTATTGAAAGAGCCAATGAATACACAGAAATTGACAAAAACACTCCTAACAGCGAATTGAGTGATGAGCAAATATCTGCATTATATAAATCACTGAAAGGACTATTTGATCTTTTAAAGAATGAGGAATATAAACCCCAAATAGTTAAAATGAACAATAAGGAAGATGTTGTTCCACTCGACCTGGTTAAATATGAAGATTTTGAAAAGGAAGTTTTTGAAAACTTCAATGAAGCATGCGATGAATTCTACTCCAAAAAGGTCAATACAGACATTAAGGACATCAAAGAGAAGGCATGGAATAAGAAAGTAAATAAGTTCGAAAAAAGATTGCGTTTACAAGAAGAGACACTTGATAATTTTAATAAGACAATTGAGTCTAGTCAATATAAAGGAGAAATCATTTATTCTAATTACACCACCATCGAAAATATAGTAAATGTTGTTAACTCAGCCATAGGAAAAGATTATTCATTTAAAGAAATAGGCAAAATTCTGAAAAATGCCAAAAAGGAAGGTATGGCTGAAGCCCAGATATTTGAATCAATTGACAAAATGGGTGTTTTAACCTTAAAAATAAATGAAGAATCGATAACTATAGACCCTAAGCTATCAATACCTGAAAATGCTGAAAATTATTATGAAAAATCCAAAAAGGCCAAAAAGAAAACAAAAGGTGCTCTGATAGCTATTGAAAATACCAAGAAGCAACTTGAAGAAATCAGGGCTAAAAAAGAGCTCGCAATGGAAAACATTTCAATTCCTAAAAAACGTGAGAAAAAGAATCTGAAATGGTATGAAAAAATGAGATGGTTTATCACATCCGACAACACTCTGGTTATCGGAGGGCGTGATGCAGGTACCAATGAAGCACTTGTAAAAAAATATCTGGACAATAATGACATTTATTTGCATGCGGATATACATGGTGCGACATCAACTGTTATAAAATTAGGTGACAAGTCATTAAATGACACAATCATTAAAGAATCCGGGGAGTTTGCAGCATCATTTTCATCTGCTTGGTCAAAAGGTTTCACAACACAGGACGTATTTTGGGTTCATCCGGACCAAGTGTCAAAAACCCCCGAACCTGGGGAATTTTTACCGAAAGGATCATTTGTAATCCGTGGAAATCGTAATTACATAAGAAGCGCAAGAGTGAAAATAGCTATTGGAATTGTTGACTATGAAGGAAAACGTATAATGGCCGGACCTGTTGAAGCACTTGAAGCACACTGTGAAAATTTTGTTGTTCTCAAACCAGGATATACAAAAAAAGAGGCAATAGCTAAAAAGATTCTGCATAAAATAAATGAAGATGACTTAATTACATTGGATGATGTCATACGTGTCCTGCCGTCAGGAAAATGCGATATCGATGAAGAATACCATCAAAGAAAAAAATATGAAATGAATTAATCCTGATAGTCCTCAGGATTATATTCAAAATATTCATTAGGATTTAAAATCACTGTACTGATTTTTGGATTGAATTGCATTACGAAATTTGCAAAAATAGTCGGATCTTGCTCAATGGCTGGGAAAGTATTGTAATGCATAGGAATTGTGACTTTAGGGTTTAGCCACATGCTTGCAAGAGCCGCTTCAAAAGGACCCATAGTGAATTTATCACCAATAGGAACCATTACAATATCAGGCTTGTAAATATCACCGATAATTGTTTTCATATCACCAAATAAACCAGTATCACCAGAATGGAATATTGAAGTTCCGTCTTCAAAAGTTATTAGGAAACTGGCTGCGACACCACCAGGAACTGTTTCTTCAACCATATCAATATCAGAAGAGTGTTTGGCATCGAGCATGGTAAATTTAATACCTCTGAATATAAAAGAACCACCAATATTTACACCAATAGTGTCAATACCTTGTTTTGATAAGAATAATGATACTTCATGGATTGCAGCAATAGGAGCATTGGTTGAATTTGAAATGTCTAAAGCATCTCCTAAATGGTCTGAGTGTCCATGAGTAACCAGAATAATATCCGGATTTAATTCTTCAACAGGAACAGGACATGCCGGATTATTGCTGATGAAAGGATCAATTAATATGTGAACGTTTTCATCAGTGACTATTTCAAAAGCTGAATGGCCTAACCATCTGATTTCCATTAAGCAGCTCCCCCAGCAATACTATTTAAAATTACATTTTCATCAAGATTTGATGCAATATTCCAAGTTTTTTCGAAATCAGCACGAATATTTGAAATGGATGTTCTGTCATCGTATATTGCGCCGTATTCTGAATTTCCAATAGTATAACCATCAGACATAATCATTGCATGAGAATCATCAGTAATTAAATTAACAGTATGCACTTTAGGAACAGTTTTAATATGAACTCCCTGTTTTAAAAGAGAAGCAATCAATACAGTATATGAGATATCTGATAAATCAAATTCATCAATAATAACTCTTGAATAGATTGTAGGCACATGAGATAAGAATCTGTCGGATAATGTGTTTAAAGAAGGAATTTCCAACATTATTTCTTTATTTACACCAACAGCCAATTGTTCAAAAGCGTCATTTGAAGTGATTAACTCGTTTCCAATTAAAACATTTCCTCTAAGAGAAGATGGGACAGGTAATCTTTCAGGATTGTTTATGTCAATTTCAATATCTCTAGCTTGAGGAGCAGATGATAATCCGATTTCCGGCTCAATGTCTTGAGATAAAGCTTTTTTAATCTCTTCTGTTTTATCCTGAACAACATCAACTTGAGGAATTTCAGGCTGAATTTGAGTTAAACGTTTTTTAGGTTTTCTAGTAACTTTGATTGGTTTTTCATAAGTAGGGGTGAAATCTAATTCCTTATCCAAATCAAGGTCTCTTTCTTCTCTGTTCACAACACGCAATACTGCTTTTGATTCATCAATATCTGGAACAGCAAAGAATTCTCTTGGTGATTGAGAAGAATCTTGATCTGATTCGTAATATTCCCATAATCCACTATCATCTATATCCTGACCATAATCATAATCATCATGTTCCGGCCTCATTATTAATGGGCCGTTTCTATCAAAATCATTTCTAGAACGAGAACTTCTTTTCGGAAGATTGATAGATGATGTATCAATATCAGCTGAATTTAAGAAATCTTTGATTAAACCACTGGTTTTTTCAGCATTAGCATCAACGAAATAGCTAATAATCAATATTATTCCAACTATTGCTATTAAAAAACCGACCATCAATAAAATATCTATAAGGTTATAAATCATTACTTCATATGATATAACCACACCAATTACAAATAAAATAATTCCTGATACAAATTTTAATGTATTTCCCAATTTGTTCACCCTTCATCATTTAATATTCACTCTAATACTATTATTTATTTGTAACACCATTTATAAACCTAATGGTTAAAAAAATCTAATAATCGAATAAAATTGTTCTGAAAAAAACATATTATATAAATGTAATACTTTTTTAATTTTAAGTAATATTAATATTATTCAAAATACTAGAATAATATGGTGATAAAAATGAACTCTATAAACAAATTTTTCAAAGAGGAATCCGGCCAGGGTGCGGCGGAATACATATTGCTGTTTGGCGGAGTTATTGTAATTGCACTTTTGGCACTGACAATATACAGATCATATATGGAAACTAGTGACAGAAGCCTGAAAGCAAAAGACGACATAATAGACGTCAGAAACACAATACTTCATAATCGGACACATGTATAGAAAACTAGATAATAAAGGACAAAGCAGCGCCGAAGTAATCCTAATTTTAGGAGGACTGCTGGCAATAGTACTATTTGTAGCAAGTTACATTACAAATATTACAACAACGACAAACAATTCTTTTAAAGAATTGATTACACAAGAAAAAGACTTTTTAATAAATAAAATATAAGGGGAGAAAACTCTCCTTATTCATCTAAAATTTTGTTTAAACATTCATTCCATGATTCAGAATTAATATTTGTTAAATTCATGGAAGTTCTGGTTAGTTGCCTAATATGTTGAGGACATGCACTGATACATGCACCACATAAGTTACAGAATGTTAAATTGGTAACAGCTTTACCGTCAACAATTTCTACTGCATTACATGGACAAACATCTTGACATGCGTGGCAAGAATCGCCTTTACAAATACTTTCTTCAGTTTCAACTAATTCTAACTTACCGTTGAATGGTTTAGTAATGTTAATTGCATCAACAGGACAAATTTCAGCACACCAAGAGCAATTTACACATTCATCTTTAACGATGGAAGTAGTTCCGGTAACTTCAGGAACTTCAATTTGATCTTGCAACATACATGTAGAACAAATTTCAACAATTGCATCTTGAGGACATACTCTTTTACATATTCCACAATAAACACATTTGGATGTATCAACTTCAATAGTGTTGTTAAGCAAATCAACACTTGATGTAGGAGTATTGCTAACAGTTATAGCACCTGGAGGACATAAATCAGCACAGAAACTGCAATAAATACATTTTTCATCATCAATGCTAATTTCTCCTCTAACTAAATCCTCTCTTTTAGGAAGTTCTCTTTTAAATAAGATTGCATCCCTTGGACAAGCGATAGCACATCTTCCACAATAAACACAATCATCTTCACAAACTTCAGATTCTACTTCCCAGGTTGGATAATTATCCATTTCTTTAATATCTTCACCATCAATAGTTAATGATAATGCGTCAAATGGACAAGCTACAGAACATAAACCACATAATACACAAGAATCAGAATTTACAGACAATAAGTCCATTTCAATTAATCCACGTGCAATAGGTACTGTAGGTCCTAATCTTAAAGAAGAAGTAGGACAAACTTCACTACAAATTCCGCATCCTAAACATTTAGAATCATTGTATTCTAATTTACGAACCTCTGAACCGGCTCTTTCTACATTAAACATATATCATCCCTCTCATGCTTTAGATATAGCTTGGTTAGGACAATTTTGAATACATAAATCACAATCATCACAATTTTCAGGAACTATTTTTACATCTCCATCTTCTTCAATGATTGCGCCTTGTTCACAAAGTTTAATGCATAAACCTTGAACAGGACAACTTTCAATATGTCCACAAACATCAGAATCAATTTTAACTGCCATATAACCACCTCTAATTATACATAGTCAAATTAATTTTTAAAAATTAATTATGATATGTTAATTAATAATATATCGAAATGTACTTATAAACATATCGATTATTTTTTTGGATTCCTGATGATTAATCCATTTTTATTAATTTCGCCACGCCTAATTCTTGTAGACGAAATAGGATTTCCATCTTCTGCCAATACAAAACTAACAACAACAATATCAAGAGGTTTCATATCTTTAGAAACTCTAATCTCATTGATTTTAACGGCATTAGGTTCAGTCTCTTCACTGACAACAATCGCATCAAAATCTGCCTCATAAATGGTAGTTCCAAAAGGATCTTCCAAAGGCACAACATTAAAATTAGACCTTCCAGAGAAAAAAGACATGAGATTGTTCATACGTTCCTTGCATGAGTCAATATCTCCTTTCAAACCTCCAAAGGCATCAGAAGTCACTCCGATTTCCACCTGATTGCCTAATTCAAAAGCAGTAGATAATAATTTTTTATGACCGTCATGGAATTTGTCAAAAGTACCGCCAACAGCCACTTTAAAATATTTTTTATTGCCCATAATATTGTCCTATTAGTTTATAATTAAACTTTATAAGAACTATTATAAAATATTAGCTATTAATAAAAAAAGAAAAAAAGAAGTTAATTAGAAAGAAATACTGGAATAATATCCTTTAAGTGAATAATTATAGTTATTCCAATTAACTACTTTACCGAATGAGTTTCTAGTACTTGTTGCATCACAAACAACCCATGTATCACCAATCAACACTTGAGTCCATACGTGACCGTATGTGCTACCGCTGCTGAATACACAAGTTCCGTGAACATATCTTGCAGGAAGATCAGCTGCTCTGAACAATGCAATCAACAGGTGAGAGTGGTCCACACAGTTTCCTGTTTTGGAATTTAAGGTACCTACAGCACCATATTTAGTATCATAATAGAAACTATATGAAATTGTATCCCTTACATAGTTATAAATAGCAGTAGCCTTATCCAATGAATTGGTTAATCCCTTAGTCAGTTCTTCAGCTAAAGCAACAATTTGCTCGTTTGTGACTTGACAGTTAGGAGAACTTGCTAAATAAGCGCTTAAATCACTTATAGTATTGGATGAGTCCAATGAACTTTGTGATTCATAAAGTGTTAGAGATTTGATAGATACTGAAGACGGCAATTGATCCATCATTCCATAATAGACCAAAACACGTGTAAATGCATAAACGATTCCATCATATCCTATATCACCAAGACTGGTTGAAACTGAATTAGGGGTTACTCCTGCGTCCATGCTAGTCAACAGGCTACTTGCAACAGACACGTAATCACTTAAACTACCCATACTGGATGCTGAACCCGGATTTGTAGGGTCGCTCACGTTTAAAACTGCTAAAGCGGACAAATCACCATTATTTATACCAACAATAGCTTCAGAAAGCAGATATAAATATTGGGCATTAGTGAATGTTGTATCGCCAGCAGCAACACTGCTAGGCAACTTAGCATTTCTCTCTATATACATATTAACCTCGTTGGCAGCAGCGACTAACTGGCTGATTGAAACAGTTCCTACAACGTCAATATATGCTTGTCCCGCAACAGACCCTTCAGTATAATTATAAACAATAAGATAATTACCTTTAGTTAGATTACTTATTGAAATTGATGCTATACCTTCAGAATTCGTTAAAGCGGAAAGCACATTACCATTATATGAGAAATCAACATTTGTATTTACGATTGGATTTCTGTAAGCATCCTGCACTAATGCAGAAAATGTAGCGGTTGTACCTGCAACCATAGTTAAATCACTAGCTGTAATAATAGAACCGTTAACCAAAATATGGTTGGATGCATTATTAGCACCATAGATTAAATTATCCAATACGGTAGTAATTTCATAATATCCTACAGCCAAGTTAATATTCAGTTTTGCGTTACCTGAAGCGTTAGTAGTTCTGTTGTATGAAACATTATTAATTGAAAATGTAACAGGAATACCTTCAACAGGACCGCCTGTGGCATTTGTTAAATTAGCAATGAATGAAATAGTTTCTCCATAATCCATCATTAAATCTTGAGTAGTAAGATTAAGTGGTATTTTAGAAATAACAATCGTGTTTGATCCTTTATTATAGTCCAGAGAATCAAGTTCAGAATAAGAATATACAACATCATAAGTTCCTGGAAGTAAATTAATAGCTAAACTTGCAACACCATCACTGTTTGTAGTACGATTATAGTCAATACCATTAATATTAATAGAAACAGTTTCATTAGCTAATGGCTTGAAGTACAAATCTGTTAAATTGATGTTAAATCTGGAACCATCTTTATAAACCATATTTAAATCATTTCCGGATAAAATAGTTGTTGAATTAGCAACGACTAAAGTACTATTGGATTGGGATGCATAACAATTTTCATTACCTTCAAAACTATATGTAATTGTATATCTACCTTCAGTTAAATTAGAAATGGTAATAGTGGCTTCACCATTTTCATCAGTGACTGCACTTACATTAACTGAATCATAGTTAAAGTTAACAGTATTGAAAGCAACAGGGACATTATTTAGTCCAGTTAATTTAACAGTGTAATCCCTATCAATACCTAAAATAATATGGGCATTATTACCTTCAATAGTAGTATTACACTTATTAATAGTAATTGTATTAGAAATAGATAAACCCTTATCATTAGTAGATGTTATTATATACTCACCAGCACGAAGATTAATGTTTAATCTAGCAGTACCATTATCATCACTGACACGTGTATAGAATATACCATTGATATTGAATGTTACATTACCCCCTGCTAAAGGATTACCTTGATCATCAAGTATACTTGCAGCAAATTTACTACCATCCCTATAATCCATAACTAAGTCATCCGCAAATATAGTTTGCAATACCTCTATATTGTTAGAATGCATCTCATTATTAATTGGATTGATAGCCGTGATAGTATAATTATTAGGACTAAGGTTAATATTCAATCTGGCAGTACCATTTTCATTAGTAGAACGAGTATAAAATACACCATTAATGTTGAATGTTACATTTGCATTAGCTAAAGGAGTACCAGTACTGTTTAAGAAATTAGCATAATATTGTGTATCATTCTTATAATACTTAGTAACATCAGACGCATTGATGGTAGTCAAAACAGTAATATTATTTGAATACATATCACCATTGGTAGGGTTGATTACCGTAATAATATATGCATTAGGACCTAAGTTAATATTTAATCTAGCAGTACCATTTTCATTAGTCTTTCTTTCATACAAAACACCGTTAATATTGAAAATGACTGTAGTATTATTTAAATAATTACCTTGACCATCTACAAATGTAGCGTAATATTGGGTATCATTTCTATAATATTTCTCAACATCCTCTCCAGCGATTGTGGATAATACTTTAACAATATTTGTAGTAGAAGAAGATCCATATTTATCAGTGCCTACATAGAAAGATGAAACATTATATTCTCCTGTCCTTAAATTAATTGCAATGGAAGCTGTCCCATTTTCATTTGTAGCTCTAGTATAATTTACGCCATTAATATTGAAAATTACACTTTGATTTACCAATAAAGAACCATCGCTATCTGACAAAACGACTTTAAAAGAAGTCCCATTCTTAAAGTATAATTCAGTGTCATTTCCAACCAATGAAGTATCTTTCACTTCATCAGCTCGAATAATATCATCAGAGAGATATTGGGATTGTAAAAATCCATCATTTTCCTCAGAAGAGTAATTATCATCATGAGAAATAGTCTCTGAGATAGAACCATAACTAGAAACTTCTAAACTTTGTGAAGAAAAAACAACTTTATTATTTTCATTTAATAAATTTGAATCATCTGTTGTAATGTCATAGTCCATTGCAAAAATCGGAGCCATACTTAATAGGACCGCTAAAACAATAGAAAAAAACATTACTTTATTTATCTTAGAAATTTTTCCACCTCTTGGTTCTCATTACGAAAATTTTTAATAAAAATATGATATACACTAAGATTAGTATTCATAATGAGTAAATAAAATTTTATATTTTAATAATATATAAATGTTTTTACAACTTTAATATTAAA
>NZ_JAFSNZ010000015.1 GCF_017447225.1 Methanobrevibacter sp.
AAAAAATATTTTTTCACTGAACCCATAAGTCAATGGGAGATAGCTTGGTAAATCTTAATACACAGGTATTAACTGCCCAAGAATAATTTTACAAAAATGGTACAAATATTAAGTAAAAGACTAATCATGAAATTATAATCTCTCCTGCTTTATAACATTCTGCCAGGTATTGCCTTGATTGATAATATAAATCGGAGTTAAAGTTAAGTATTTTTTCAGCCAACCATGAGGAATATACTTCTCTTATTCCTTCAAAAACATCTTTTTCATCATAATTATCTTCAATAAGTCTTTCAAATACTTCTCCAATTTCCCAATAATCAGGGATGTTGTATTTGCATTTTGAAATATTGTCGAATTCACCAGTTGGAATGCTATTGCGAGTTATAAAATCATCAGCTACTTTTTCAATTGGTTCACAATGAAACACATCTTCATAGTTATAAATTCTTTCTAAATCGTCACCTAAATATTTTATAACATCTTTCCTGTTATTTTTTGTTTGTCTTGAGATGAACTCGATTAGGCTGCAGGTATAAAATAAGGAATTGTTATTTTTATCCATAAACTTTCCTCGCTTCTTTGAATTTTATGGTTTCAAGTGCTTTTTTGGTGTTAAAAGAAATTTGATGAGTCGGATATCTGAATTTAGCCAATGTCCAAAATGCCTCTCGGCTAATTTTTCCATCCTGAAATTCTTGAATGTAATTGTAGATTGTATCGTCTGCCATTGGGCCTTCAACAATATCCCAATCATGAGGAGTTCCACTTCTACATGCGATTATGAAATCCAACCATTCTTCAGTCATTTTTTCAAATTTTAGAATTTTCAGTGAGTCGTTCGGAACATATTCGAATACATTGACAATGCCATCACCAAATCTTGTTGCCCAACGGATTGCTTGATCTTCCATAACAGTACAGTAAAATCCGAAATAAAAATCTTTATTGAATTTTTCTATTCTGATTTCAGGGGTTTCAACGATTACTGTGCTTCCATGATAAATTTCCATGAGTTTCAATCCCCATTATAATTTATTTTCAATAAAGATATCTGTTTTTATTACTTAATAACTTTTTAGATATTAAATTTCATTTATTATAGTTCAAATTCATTTCCACAGTCACTTCGATAGGTTTATAAATATCAGGTTTTTGATCTATTTTCACAGTCAAATCGATAGGTATATAAATATCAGTTTATAGACCCATAAACAACAGATAAACATTTTAAACAGACAAACAACATTTAATATTGTTCGTTTTAATTAAAACATTATTTTTAAAAAATATTTATCTCAAAAAAACTGGGAGCGCTACCAATGAAGTACAGAAAAAGCATAATCGTAATAATGCTTGCTATTTTTATTTTTTCAATTGCAGCCGTAAGTGCAAGTGATGTGAATGATACAGCAATAGCAAGTGAAGATACAGGACAGATGGAATTGTCTGCTAGTGACGAAATAACTGATACATTAAATGTAAACATTAATGAAGAAAAATTAACATTTGGAAATATATGGTATGTTAATTCAAGTGCAATAAATGGTGAGGGGACATTAGACAATCCCTTCAATAATTTAATGGATACAATAAGTGCAAGTAGCGACAACGACATCATCAGGATTGCATCCGGAACATATGCTGGTGAAAGCAATACCAACCTAATCATTGACAAGAATTTGACCTTTGAAAGATATGGTGATGGTGAGGTGATTTTTAATGGAAGTGGCACTACAATTTGGGAAATTCAATCTAAAAGCATAAACATAACCGGACTTACATTTCAAAACGGACATGGTGGAAATGGAGGTGCACTTCTCTTCAAGTCAGAACTTATCAATTCCAACATAAATGCTAACTTCAATAATAACTATGCAAGTTTCGGTGGGGCAATCTACTTTGCAGGGTCCCTGACAAATGTAAACATAACAGGAAATTTCACAAAAAACACTGCCAATGGTCACAGCTATGATATGGATGGTGGAGGAGCAATATGCTTTTTCAAAGAACTGAATCATGTAAACATAATAGGGAACTTCACAGACAATATAGCCCAAGACAATGCTGGAGCAAACTCCTTCAAATCTAAAATTACTAATGTGAACATTTTCGGAAACTATAATAATAACACTGCAACTGGCCAGAACGGAGGGGCAAACTGGTTTAGTGCACTTGAAAACGTGACTATAACTGGTAATTTCACCAACAATAAGGCATTAGGCAGTGGAGGAGCAAACTTCTTTTATGAACTACTGGAAAATGTGAACATAATCGGAAATTACATAAACAACACCGCAAGTGCTTCTAATGGAGGAGCTAACCGATTTAACGGAGAACTAAGAAATGTTGCAATAATTGGTGATTACTCATACAATAAGGCGAAATATGGAGGAGCAAACTACTTTGATGGTAGGTTAAATAATGTTAACATAACTGGAAACTACTGCCACAATGAAGCTGGTGTAGAAGGTGGAGCGAACCGTTTAGGATACTCAGTCCTAGTGAATATAATTGGAAATTACACCAACAATACCGCAAAAGGTACAGGATTATGGAGCGGCGGCGGAGCAATCTATGTCCAGAATACTCCAGCTGAACTTAACATTGAGGCAAACTTCTACAACAACACTGCAGTAAGTCAGGGTGCGGCAATTTGCTTCTATGATTCCATGAGCAATGTGGATGTGACTGGAAATTTAATAAACAACAATGGAAAATCAGTGATTTATTGTTATGGTACTTCAAACAGTATCATACATGACTCAATTTTTATAAACAATTCTAAAATAAACGTTGACGGATCAGGCACTATTAAAATCGTTGACACATGGTTTGGAAACAATGCTACAAACTATAATATTCCTCCTTCTGAACAAAAGATTGACTTTGAAAACTGGCTGTTCTTAAATGCAACAGTTGATTCAAATATTGATGACGATTCAAAAATAAGCAATATAACCTTCAAATTATCTTCTTATAATGCCTCTGGTGTATCAGACTACGACAATAATCTATTAAACCTTATCAATCTGACAATCACTGCAACCAATGGTAATATTGCAGGCACTGCGAGATTAGGTGAATCAGTTCAATTCACACCAACCAGTGGTGGAACCGCTACTGTGACTGCAACTGTGGAAAATGCTCGCCAAACAGTTGAAATCCCAGTAAAAGGAGACTTTGATTTATTACAGGATTTAGTGAATAATGAATCTTTGTCTGTCATCAATCTGGAACGCAACTACACCTACAATCAATTCGACACAATAACTGATGGTGTAGTGATAAATAGAGCTATAACAATCAACGGTAACGGTTATACTATCGATGCTAATGGAAAATCCCGTATTTTCAAAGTTACTGGTAATGATGTGGCTTTAGAAAACATCACTTTTGTAAATGGTAACACTACAAGTAGTGGTGGTGCGGTTTACTTTAGTCAATCTGGTAGGATTATAAATTGTAATTTTACTGACAACACTGCAACTGGAGATGGTGGTGCAGTTTACTTCTCTAATACTGGGACTGTGTCAAATTGTAATTTTACTAACAACACTGCAACAATATCTGGTGGTGCAGTTTTCTTCTTGAATACTGGTAATGTGACAAATTGTAATTTTATTAATAACACTGCTAATCAATCTGGTGGAGCAGTATATGTTGACGGGGCTTACAGTGATTCTAAAATCAACTCAACATTCATCAATAACCAAGCATATAATGGTGGAGCAATATACTTCAAAGGCGGAATCAACAATGTCTCAATCGGCGGTGTTTATAAAGACAATGTTGCTTTAAGAGGCGGTGGTGCAATATTTGTCCGTGGAAACTCCATGAACAATAACTTCACCGCTGAATTCACCGGCAACGAGGCAAGAGCCGCCAGTGGAGGAGCAATATTCATTTACAATCAAGCTGACAACAACAGGTTTGAAGGCATTTACAGGGACAATTGGGCACTGTATGGTGGAGGAATCTTTTTCTACAACAAGGCAAACAATAACGTATTCAACACTGAATTCATAAACAACACTGCAAAATCCTGTGGTGGTGCAATGTTTTTCCACAACACTACCGATGGGAATAACTTCACAGGAGATTTCACAAACAACCGTGCATTGGGTCAAGTCGATTCAGAAAACGGAAACGGTGGAGCAATAACCTTCAAGGACACATCATCCAACAGCTTATTCAACAGTGACTTTATAAACAACAATGCAAGCCTGAACGGTGGAGGCGTAAACTACCGCCACACTCCATACAACATCACATTCAACAGCAATTTCATAAACAACACTTCCCCTAGAGGTGGAGGAGTGAATTTCTTTGAAACATTCGAGAATGTCGTATTCAATGGAGAGTTCATCGGCAACTCAGCAGATAATGGTGGTGCAATCGCTACTGTAGGTGGAATCATCATGGATGTTTCATTCAAGGACAATCATGCTGAAGATGAGGGTGGAGCAGTTTATTTCAAAGGATCCGCTGTGGTTGAGAATTGTAATTTCACTAACAACACTGCAGACTATGGTGGTGCGGTTTACATTTTTGGCACTGGTGAAGTGAGGGATTGTGTTTTTATTAATAACACTGGTTTTGTATTTGCTGGCGCTTTAATGATGATTTACGGTACTGTGAGTGATTCCAGTTTCACCGGCAACACTGCACACATTGGTGGAGCTGTCAGAATCAATGGTGAAGCTACTGTGACAAGGTGTAATTTCACTGACAACACTGCAACATTGGAAGGTGGTGCGGTCTACTTAGGCTCCCCAGGTAATGTGGCATTCACCAATTTCATCGGCAACAAAGCAACCGGCGACGGTGTTGGGGGCGGAGCAGTCCTCTTATATGGGGGAGGCAATGTATCATATTCCAATTTCACCAATAACCATGTATCCACTGATGGTGGAGCGGTTCACTTCTATGATAACGGTACTCTAAGCTATTGTAACTTCTATGATAATGAGGCTGGAGTTACTGGTGGTGCGGTTTACTTCTATAATAATGGTACAGTTTCAAACTCTAATTTCATAGGCAATGAAGCGAATGGTGAGAAAAGTTCTGGTGGAGCAATTTGCTTTGATGAGGCAGGAAATGTTATAAATTCTATTTTCACAGCCAACAAGGCTACTAGAACTGGGGGTGCAATATATGTTGGTGAAAAATCAACCAATAACAATTTCTCAGCCCAATTCTATAATAATCATGCAGGACAAAGCGGTGGAGCAATATTCTTCCGCAACTCAGTCGAAAACAATACTTTCGATGGCATTTTCAAGGACAACACTGCGAGCTACGGCGCAGGAATCTTTTTCTACAATAAGGCAAACGGCAATAAGATTGAAGGCGACTTCATAAACAACACTGCCAAATCATGCGGCGGTGCAATGTTTTTCTACAATACAACCGATAAGAACAACTTCTCAGGCAGTTTCATCAACAACAGCGCTTTAGGTCAACTTGATCCGACAGTTGGAAACGGTGGGGCAATAACATTCAAGAACGTTTCCACCAACTGTGTATTCACCTGTGACTTTATAAACAACACTGCCTCCCTTAACGGTGGTGCTGTAAACTACCGTGAAAATCCGTCAAACATCACATTCAACAGCAATTTCATAAACAACACTTCCCCTAGAGGTGGAGGAGTCAATTTCTTTGGAAACTTTGAAAATGTAATATTCAATGGTGAATTTATTGGAAACTCAGCAAAATTTGGTGGTGCAATCGCCACAATCAATGGAATCATTAAGGGCGTTTCATTCAGGGACAATCATGCTGAAATGGGCGGGGCAATTTTCTTCGCCGAGTCCTGTGAAATCCGGGATTGTAATTTCACAGCCAACACTGCAGATTATGGTGGTGCAATTTACTTGGATATTGAATTTATCAATATAATGAACTGTAATTTCATTAACAACACTGCTTCTGCTTCTGGTGCGGCTGTCAATATTGAGACCGGTAATTTGACCGATTGTAATTTCATTAACAACACTGCTTCTGCTTCTGGTGGTGCTGTCGTAATGACTTCAGGTAATGTGACAAATTGTAATTTCACCGGTAACACTGCATCTAAGTTGGGTGGTGCTGTCGTAATGGATTCAGGTAATGTGGCAAATTGTAATTTTACTAATAACAAAGCAACCGGCTCTAATAGTTGTGGTGGTGCAATTTTCTTTGCAAGTACTGGTAATGTAACAAATTGTAATTTTGTTGATAATAAAGCAACTTCTTATGATGGTGGTGCTATTTACTTCAGTAGTTCTGGTACTGTTGAAAATTGTAATTTTACTAACAACACCGCAACCAATGGTGATGGTGGTGCTATCTGGATGTATTCTGGTAGTGTTGAAAATTGTAATTTTACTAATAACTCTGCTTCTGAGGATGGTGGTGCAATTTACTTTGAGAATTCAGGTAATGTGACAAATTGTAATTTTACTAATAACTCCGTATCCGATTGGGGTGGTGCAATTTACATGTATTCAGGTAATGTTGAAAATTGTAATTTTACTAATAACTCTGCTCGTTATGGTGGTGCTATCAGATTCAGTTCCACTGGTAATGTAACAAATTGTAATTTTACTGCCAACACTGTAACCTATTATGGTGGTGCAGTTTACTTCTGGGGTGAGGGTAGTGTGGCAAATTGTAATTTCACTGGCAATAATGCGACTACTGGTTCTGCAATTTACTTCTACTCAGATTGGGCTACTAAAACTGTTTCCGATTCTACTTTCTTAAACAATAGAGCAAATGCTGAAGCTTTAGATGTAGTTAAAAATGATAATAATATTACAATTACATTCACAGGCAGGAATAACCTTTTAAATGCAATTTATTCTAAATATGATGCGGAAGTTACTTTTACCAATGTGACCTATTGGGGAGCAAAGGGAATTACAACAGTCAGTGCTACATTGTCCGGATCCAATAAGGCAGCCGGTCAAAACATCACTGTCGGGGTAGTTGTTAATAACGAGCTTGTTTTAAGCGATGTTATGGTCACAAATGAGAGCGGTATGATTGTTTTGGATATAAGTGCTGGTGAAAACTATTACATCAGCCTTCGCCATGACACAGATTCATATTATACCGAAGCTGAAAAAACAATCTCAAACAACACTAAATTCAATGTGAATATCACATCCCAGACAACCCATAACAAGACTGTAAATATCACTGCAAAGTCCAATATTTTCAGTGAGGTTATGGACGGTAAATTACTATTTATAGTCCCAAACAGTGATCCGATTACTGCAACTTATGCTGGTAACGGAACATGGTGGATTGTATATACTTTTGATGATTATGCTGTTTATAAGGTCAATGCAACCTTTGAGGGATTGGATAATGTAACAGTCAATAATGGAACTATAACAATCAATAAAGCTGACTCTACATTAACTGTTGGAGATGTTGAATTCGATTACAATAGCTCCGGTTCTACAACTATTTCATTTACTGGTGCTAGTGGAGTTAATGCCAATGTTATCGGTCAGCCTAATGCTAATGTTAATGTAGCTGGAAATACGATTACAGTTTCAGGATTAAACGCAGGAACATATACTTTAAGTGTTACTACAATAGCTGATGCCGACCACAATAACGTGACTAAAACAAGTACAATAACCGTCAATAAAATTAATTCCACATTAACTGTTGGTGACATCACATTTGATTATAATAGTACTGGTTCTACAACTGTTTCATTTACTGGTGCTAGTGGAGTTAATGCCAGTGTTATCGGCCAGCCTAATGCTAATGTGGCTGTATCTGGAAATACCATTACGGTTTCAGGTCTAAACGCAGGAACATATACTTTAAGTGTTACTACAATAGCTGATTCTAATCACAATAACGTGACTAAAACAAGTACAATAACCGTCAATAAGATAAATTCCACATTAACTGTTGGTGACATCACATTTGATTATAATAGTGCTGGTTCTGGTTCATTATCCTATGATGGCGCTACAGGAGTTAACGCAACTGTTGTTGGTCAGCCTGATGCTGTTGTTAATGTTAAAGATGATGCAATCACTGTATCCAATTTAAATGCAGGTAATTATACTTTGACTGTTACTACAATAGCTGATATTAATCATAATAACGTGACAAAAACTGCAAAGATCACTGTTAACAAAGTTGATTCAACATTAACTGTTGGTGATATCGTATTTGATTATAACAGTTCAGGCTCAACTACAATTTCATTTGAAGGTGCTACTGGAGTTAATGCCAGTGTTGTCGGCCAGCCTGATGCTGTTGTTGATGTTAATAATGACTCAATTACAGTATCTGCTTTGAATGCGGGCAATTACACTTTATGTGTCACTACAATTGTCGATGCTAATCATAATAATGTGACTAAAACGGCTAAAGTCACTGTCAATAAGGCAACATCCGCAATCAATATCTCTTTGGACTCAGTTTATAAGGTTGGACAAAGTATTGAAATAATGTTAATTCCGGTTAACTCCACAGGAAACGTATATCTAAGCATTAATGGTGTAAATTACACTGTTAATGACAATAAGGTGGCCATTCCTGATGGTCTTGCCAACGGCACATATGATGTTGTTGCAAAATTGGATGGTGACGCAAATTATCTTGAATCAGAAAACACGGCAACATTTGAAGTTGAAAATGATATTGAAGTAATTGTTTCTGATCTTGTCAAATACTATTCCAATCCGGAAAGGCTTATCGTCAATGTTACCAAAAACGGTGAAGCGGTTTTAAATGCAAGTGTTATGATTACAATCAACGGTGTTACTTATAATAAAACGACCGATGACGATGGTATCGCATCCCTTGCCATTAATTTATATGGAGGAAATTACTCAGCAGATGTGGAAGTTCCGGATTATGGAATTTCAAAGACAGTTGACGTTATAGTAAAATCCAATATATATGCGGAAGATGTTGTTAAGGTATTCAGAAACGGCACTCAATATAATGCATTATTCCTTGACGGAAACGGCAACAACCTATCAAACACTAATGTTAGCTTTAACATTAATGGTATAATCTATAACCGCACTACCAATGCGTCCGGCTGGGCAACGCTTAACATAAACCTTGGAAAAGGATCATATATTGTAACGGCAACCAACCCTATTACAGGATATATGAAATCAAACAACATCACGGTCATCTCCAAGCTCCAAACAAGCGATCTGACTAAATACTTCAGAAACGATACTCAGTTTGTCGTTCGGGCAGTTGCAGATGACGGAAGCTATGCCGGTGCAGGCGAAACAGTCACATTCAACATCAACGGAGTGTTCTACAACAGAACAACCAATGAAACAGGACATGCCAAATTAAACATTAACTTAAGACCTGGAGATTACATAATAACAAGTTATTATGATGGATGCTCTGAAGGAAATACTATTCATGTATTGCCGACGCTGACCGGAAATGATTTGAACATGACCTATGGCGACAAGTCCCAGTTCACCGTAAATCTTCTGGACGGCCAGGGAAATCCGTACGCAAACCAGAATATTACATTCAACATCAACGGAGTTTTCTACAACAGAACAACTGACGTGAATGGTGATGCGAAACTCAACATTAACCTGCAGGCAGGAGAGTATATAATCACTTCCAGCTATGGTGATGCCGTAATTTCAAATAAAATTACCATAACTTCATAATGGGGATTTAATCTCCATTTTTATTCTTTTTTTATCAATGTTAATTGTTATTTTCTGGTTAATATTATCTGTTGGGTTTTTGAATCTGATTTTGTTTTTAAATAGTTTTATCAGAAAATTTCATTTACTATTCGGTTATTTTGGAAAAAAACTATTGGTATATTTTTGAACAATCTTCAATACGTCCAATATAAATGCAATTGTTGTCTACTCTAAAACAGATCCTATAATTTCCTTTTCTCGCTCTTTTGTATTTTGGATTTTTTTTACTTTTTTATAATTGCTGTCTTCAGGATTGTTTAATATTTCTTCTAATTTTTCACGAATCAATTTGTAAGCTATTGGATTTTTCTTTTTATAGTATTTCAATTGTTTTAAAGCAGAACGTTTAAATTCAAGTTCCATATTAATCATCTATGTATGCATCAAGTTCATCTAATGAAGAAAAGTGAACTCCTTCACCATTTGCAAATTCTTTATCTGCTTCAATTAAGTCTTTGATTCCTTGATATTCTTCATACTCATCTAATAATTTAGAGATAATATCATTGAAAGAATCATTTTTATATCCAATGTCTGCTAATCTTTCATGATTAATTAAACTGACTCTTATAGCTTTTGTTTCCATTATATCACCTAATAACATATGTGTAATTTTAAGTATATGGTTTACAATGTATACTTAGTATACATAATCAACAATATTGATTTAAAATCATCTATTTTTTGAATATGTTAAGTTTATAAATATTAGTTTTTAATCTATTTTCAAAATAAATCGGTAGGTTTATAAATATCAGTTTATTATCCTATGCTGTAATCATAAATATGATTAGTTTTTCAGTCAAACTCGATATATTTATTAAATCAGTTTAAGTGGCATCTGTGTTTTTTCATCTAGTCGCAGTTTGAAAATATTTATCATTAATGAATTCGATATTTTATATTATAAATTAGTAATAAGGAGGATTTGTTTTGGTTGAAGAAAATGAATTGGATTCTACATATGGAATTTCTGATGAAGAACTTACCGAAAGATTTAAAGCATCTATTAAGATTGATCAAGATATATGTAAGATTAAAGGACTTCCTATTGCTGGTTATGATGATGAGAATAAACGTGCTTATTTAGAGTATCCTGATGGAAGGAGAGTTTATGTCTCAGAAAAATAGGCTTCCTGAAGTTATGGTTTTCGCAGGGCCCAATGGCAGTGGTAAAACCACAATAACACGTATGGCAAAAACTGCCGGTGTTTATATCAATGCGGACGATATTAGAAAATCAAGTTTATGCAGTGATTTGGAAGCTGCACAAAAAGCTGAAGAACTTAGATAATCAATGCTTGAAAAATGTGAAGATTTCACATTTGAAACAGTGCTTTCTACAGATAGAAATCTGAAGTTACTTAAAAAAGCTAAAGAAAAAGGATATTTTCTAAGATGCATTTATGTCCTCACAGATGATTATGAAATAAATATCGCACGAGTAAGAATGAGACAATCCATGGGGGGTCATGGAGTTCCTGAAGATAAGATTAAATCAAGATATGAAAAGGCTCTTAATTTAATTCCAGAATTGATAGAAATTTGTGATATTGTCCATATTTATGACAATACTGTCTCTCCATTTAGAATATTTAAGAAAAGAAAAGATGTGTATTATCACTGGGAAAATAACTATTGGAATTATTCAGATATTGAAAAGCTTACTGGAATAAGTAAATATGAAGTGGTAAGTCTCTATTTTTATACAATTTTTTTTAATTATACCATAGGAAATATATCGGATGATATTCATTAAATCGATAGTTATATAAATATCAGTTTATAGGCTAATTTTCTACCACTATAATGTTTAACTTGTAAATTGGTTTTATGGTTTTCATATTAACCATGAATCAGTCTAATAAAATATTTTGTTAAGTATTTATATATGTATTAACAAATATTTTATTAACTAATATATTCTGAAAGGAGTTATTTGATTATGGATGACAAAACACAATTAATTCTTAATTTCCTAAATGAAAATATTTCTAATATGCCTCATGTCTTAAAGGATAAGTTAATTAACAATGATAGGAAATTAAACTGTAGATTCGAATTTGATGAAATCAGGAAAAGCATTGATGATTTTATTGATGGAGATGAGTTAAATAGATTTATTGTGCTGCCGGGAATTAGGGGTGTTGGAAAGACAACCCTTCTTTACCAGACATATCACTATCTGTTAAACGAAAAACACATATTGCCAGAACAGATAATTTACTTGTCATGTGATGACTTAAACAATCTTGTTGACTGCAATATAAGGGAAATCGTTGACATCTATCTAAACAATCAATTCAATACCAACTTAAGATTATTGGATAGAGAAATTTTCTTTTTAATATATGAATCACAATACGATAAAAACTGGGCAATGTCAGGTAAAATCATATATGACAGATCAGAAAAAATCTTCATGGTATTCACAGGTTCATCAGCACTGAATCTAGAATACAATGCAGATGCAGCAAGAAGAATGTTTAAAAGAGTCATAACTCCCCTAAATTATAACGAACATGTGAAATTAAAATATAACTATTCCAATATCAATCTTGGAAATTCATTGGTTGACCTGATTTTAAACGGCAATAGTGAAGAAGCCATAAAATATGAAAACGAAGTCAATAGGAATTTAATCAATAATATTGAATATAGGTCTAATGATTGGGATGAATATTTAAGATATGGAGGATTTCCAATACTTGCACGTAAAATCGATTTCAGGAAACTCACAGCTAATATTGTGGATATGGTTGAAAAAGTTGTAAATACCGACATGATTGCCATTAAAAACTTCACTTTTGAAAACCAGACAAATTCAAACAGGATACTGAGATATCTGGCACTGCAAAATGCGGGAGACCTCTCACAAAACAATTTAGCAAAATATCTCAAAACTTCCCAGGCCAATGTAAAAAACATTTTAGACATACTGGAAAAAACACATCTGATATTTTCCATTGAAGCTTATGGAACATCATCCAAACGCACTAAAAAAACAAAAAAATATTACTTTGCAACCAGCAGTATTAGAAATGCATTATCCATAAAATCCGGAAACACAATTAAAGACATAAAGCAATATGAAGGAATACTTTTAGAAAATTTAGTAGCATCAATATTATTCAATCTCACACAACGGGGGAATAATTATTTCACATTGTATTATGATGCCAACAAAAAGAAGAATGTTGATTTTATATTGCAGCAGGACTTTAAAAATCCTGTGCCTATTGAAGTAGGTCGTGGCAAAAAGGATAAAAACCAAATTACTCATGCAATCAATAATTATGGCGCAGATTATGGAATTATTATCTCAAATACCACCAATAATATTGAAAAACATGACAATATCATATATATTCCTCCAAAGACATTTTCATTTTTATAGTAAAATCGGTAGATATATAAATTATCAGTTTAAGTGTGCATCCGTGTTTTTTCATCTAGTCGCAGTTTGAAAATATTTATTGATGAAGTGTATATTTGTTATTATCTCATATAATCGTTGGTGATTGTAATGCATAATGGAATTAAGATTGCTTATGAATTTGCTAATGCTATTGGATCTGAAGATATCATACGCATAATATTATTTGGTTCTGTTGCTCGTCATGATGATAGCGAAGAATCTGATATAGATATTTTAATTGTCGCTTCATCAAGAGAAAAGATTAATGATATTGTTGAGGATGAAGTTTTCAATATTAATGCTAAATTTCTTGAAGTTGTTTCAGCTCATATTATGGCTGAAGAATTTTATAATCGCACTAAATATTATTCTTTTTTAACAAGTGTCCATGAAGAAGGTGTTTTACTTGTCGAAGGTTACTGATTTATTGGTATTCGATGGCCTGCCAGGTCATTTCAAAGTTTTTCTCAAAAATGCGGTCAGTATCATCATTTGCGTAAATTAACCATAAACCTTGAACTCCCATATACAGGTTATGCAATAATTCCACTATGTTTTCAGTTGAGAAGTCACCTCTGATTTCATTTTGCCTTTTACCGGCTTCAACAAGATCGGTTAAAAATATTCTAATGTCATTTCCGGTTTGTGAAATTATCTCGTTAACCTCTTCATGAGCATATCCTGTTGCGGTTAAAAGAAGTATTACGTCCCCATAATTGATTTTTTCATCGATGCTTTCAATTTTCACACCTTTTATGTATTGATGTAAAATATAAAGCAAGGTATCATGGATTTTAGTCTTTGATGAACCCTCAAGGATGATTTTATCAAAATCGATTTTAATGTAATCCACCATATACTTTTTAAGAATCGCTTCAAATATATCTTTTTTATCTGAAAAATGATAATATATGCCGCCGGTTGCAAGTCCTGTAGCATTTCTAATTTCACTGATTGAAATATCAATTGTACCTTTCTCCAATATTAATTTCAGCGTTTTTTCAACAATCATGTCTTTAGTGTTCATTTAACCACGTCATGTTTTTAATTATTCTTTGAATCTTATCTTTTCCCATTCCAATTCGAAACTGTCTTCAAAGGCGGAAATCATATCGTCAATTAAATATACGTCCCATCTGTACTGAATTCCTGTGTATATGAGAATTAATGACTCCGCAATGTCTTCGGCTGGGAGATCTTGCCGGATTTGTCTGTTTTTCTGACCTTCCTCAATAATTTCTGTGAAAAATTCCTTTAATTCATTCAGGGCAATATGTAAAGACTTAAGGTAATTTCCATAAGCAAAACCTTTTGCAGTCAAAATCAGTAATATGTATCTGTACTCTATTTCCTCATCAATTGATTCGATTTCGATTCCGGTTTCTTTCTGCTTGAAAATTTCGGCCATAACATCATGGATTTTCTCTTTTTCATTTCCATTTATCTGGCGGAGTTTGTCAATATCGAATTTGAAATAATCAATTAAATATCTTTCAATAATCTCATCATATATCTCTTCTTTAGTTGAAAAATAGTAATATATTCCGCCGATAGCAATTCCTGATGTGGCACTGATTTCTCTAATGGAAATTAGAGAGTTTTCCTTTTTAATCATTAATTTTAAAGTTTCTTCTAAAATTAATTTTTTAGTATCCATACACTTAAATTTTATGTTTCATGGTTATTAAATGATGTAGAGAACGAACGTTCTGTTAGTTGAAAATTGATAGGGGGAACGAACGTTCTGTTATATGCGTTATATATAATTTTATTCACAGTTTTAGTTTTTTAAGCAACGGAAACTTTATTAAACAACAAAAATGAAAATATATAGTAAGAAAAATATTGACTTACATGATAATATTGTTCTTGAAATTTCAATAGTTATATGATAATAATGAAATCTAAAAAGATTTGATTATAAAAAAGGAGGAAAATTTTTTTATGAATAAAAAGATAGTATTTGCATTAATTATAGTGGGATTACTTGCTATTTCAGCAGTCAGTGCTCAAAACTCATTATTTTTAAGCAATAATGATGATTCAATGTATCAGGTCTCATTAATGCAGGCTTTCATGCATGGAGAATATGATGGAGTAATCACAGTAGGTGATTTCAAATCACATGGGGACATAGGTCTCGGAACATTTGAAGGAGTAAATGGTGAGATGATAGTCTTGGACGGTGTTGTTTATCAGGCCGCATCTGACGGAAGCATCAATGTCATGTCAGATGATGAAAAAATACCATTCGGTACAATTACCAACTTTGATGAAGACGCAAAAATAGACAACATCACTGCAAAGGACTTTGACGATTTAACCAGTCAATTGGACAATGAAATCACCAAATATGGTACAAACAATATGTACGTAGTTAAAATCAAAGGTGATTTTTCAAATATCACTGTCAGAAGTGTCGAAAAGCAGGAAAAACCATACCAAGAATTCACTGATGTGGCTGCAGTGGACCAAAGGGTATTCAACCACACGGAACAGACCGGAACAATTGTGGCAGTGTATTTCCCGGATTACATGAATGAATTGAACATGCACGGCTGGCATCTTCACTTCCTGTCTGATGACAAGACAAAAGGAGGGCATGTCCTAAATTTAACTGGTTTCAAGGGATCCGGTCAAATTGATGAAATTCATGAGTTCAATATGATACTTCCAACCGACGATTTATTTGCAAAAATGAATTTCACCGAAGACATGACCAGTAAAATCAGCAGTGTGGAATAATTCTTTTGAGTTATTCCTTTTTTATATAAGAGGGTAAGTTTGTTGTAAATTATTGAAATGTCCATTTTTTTAGATAATTTTTTCTTATGTATATTATATTGAATGCTCTTTTATATGCTATTATTCAATATATTGAATAGTATTCATATTTGTTCAATATGATTATTATGTAGAATATGTTCGATTTCATGGAACATGTCCAATTGAATGGAATTATTATATTTGTTCTATGGAATGATGTTTGTTCGATTTCATGGAACATGTCCAATTGAATGGAATTATTATATTTGTTCTATGGAATGATGTTTGTTCGATTTCATGGAACATGTCCAATAAGAAAAAACATTATGTGATTATATGGATAATCCCCTTTGTTCAATTTCATTGACTTATAATGTAATGGAAATTCCATTATAATGCGAAAAACACACATCGCATTATATGGTAAAGTATGGTGATTGTTAATTAATGGTAGTTAATTGATTATTTATCACTTAACAGTTCTCCAGCCACTCCAATGCTTTCTTTTGGATAGGCTTGCACCAAAACGGTTATGGCATCTATTGGCAGGTCATATGCTTCAGCAACTGTTTCAGATACCTTTTTAACCATTTCTCTTTTTTTCTCAACACTAATTCCATCGTTTCCGGCAATTGTAATTACAGGCATTTTTTCAATCCTCCAATTAATTATTTAACATATCTGATATAAAAATTAACTTAATAGGAGATGTTCTCATGCTTGGTGAAAATGAACTTGTTAAGGTTTTTCCGGATTTTGCTGATTTGGTGCAGCCTTCCGGAATCGATTTGGAATTGGATAAGATTTACAGACAGACATCTGCAGGGTCACTGATTGACAATGAAAAAAACCTGCCTGAATTGGAAGAGCTTGAAGGTCCTATTTATACCTTAAAGCCACATACAGCATATCTGGCAAGCATCAAAAGGAAAGTTAAAATCCCTAAAGGATACACTATGCTTTACCTTCCAAGATCAACCCTGTTAAGGTCATTCATATCAGTCCAGACTGCTGTGGGAGATCCGGGATTTTACGGAACGCTGATGTTTATGATTTACAATCACGGAGACTTTGAATACAAAATCAAGTCAGGCGACAGGATTGCCCAGGCTGTAGTATTTGATGTTGAAGGCTCAGGCGAGTACGACGGCTCATATCAGGAGGAAGAGAAATGAACGTTGCCGAAAGACTTGTTGAAATCCTTGAAGAAAACGGGATAACACATATTTTCGGAATTCCCGGCGAGCAGATAATGCCCATGTATAAGGCACTGGCAGATTCTGACATAACTCACGTACTTACAAGGCACGAACAGGCCGCAGCCCATGCGGCAGATGCATTTACAAGAACATCCGATACAATTGGGGTGTGTATGGCAACTGCAGCGCCCGGAGCATTGAATCTGGTCATGGCAACTGCAGCGGCATATAAGGACAACATCCCGATGCTTATCCTGACAGGCGACAATGATTTGGACAAAAGGGATAAGAACATGTTCCAGTCCCTGCCTTTAAGGGAAGTTTTCGCCAATGTCACATATGAAAATTACTCTCCTCTCAACGGTACTGAAGCAATATATGCCTTAAAGGCAGCATTATATGGCCTTAAGAACAATCCTAAAGGACCGATTCACATCAACCTCTCAAGGGACGTGCTTTTAAGCGAGGATTTCCAGGACTTTGATTTGTGCTATCTGTGTGAAAGCGACATGTCCTCACTTGAATCAGCACAGGAATTAATCATGAAAGCTGAAAAGCCATTATTTGTTTTAGGTGCAGGTGCCATCCCACAGGCCGAAAACATCAAGATGCTGGCTGAAATGTATCAGATTCCCGTAACGACCACTTACAATGCAAGGGGAATAATTGCGGAAGACGAACCGATTAATTTGGGGCTGGTCGGAATAAGAGGCACTCCAAGAGCCAGAAAAGCTATTGAAGAGTCTGACTGTATCATCGTACTGGGCTCAATTGCAAGCGAAAGAACATTTACCGAAATCGATGAGGACAGATTTATTCACGTAAACATAAACAAAGACGTCCTTAAGGGCAAATACCAGATTCAGGGTGATGTTGAAGAGGTCATAATGACATTGGAGTTCAAAAAGGTTGACTGGATTGATGAACTCCTGGCAATTGACAATGAAATAACTGTCGAAGGCGTTGACGATGAGATGAAACCTCAGGCAGCCATAAAAAGGATTCTTGAATGCTTCGATGACAATATAATCGTTGCAGATGCGGGATCACACACCACATGGACAACACTCTTCTATGATGCCAAAAAGCCAAATCATTTCCTGTTCCCGGCAGCAACAGCACCCATGGGATATAGTCTTCCCGCAGGAATCGGAGCATCAATTGCAACAGGCGAAAAAATCATTGTAATCAACGGCGACGGAGATTTCCAGATGAACCTCCAGGAGCTTGCAACGCTTAGGCAAAATAATCTTGACGTGATAGTCTTTATCCTCAACAATTCTGAATACGGAATCATCAGGCAATGGCAGGAGGATTTCTATGATATGGAGGCCTATCAGACTGACTTGGCAAATCCTGACTTTTTAAAACTCGCATCATCATACGGAATCGATGCGGTCAGGATAACGACACTCTTTGATTTGGAATACTTCCTTGAAAAGGATTTGAAAGGTCCTCTGGTCGTTGAAATCAAAGTAGATAAGGAAAATATTCCTCTTCCTGAGTGAATATTTTTCTATTTCATTATTTTTAAAACAAATTCTTCAACTGCTTTTTCGTTTATTTCCTCATCATTCAATGGACAGTAATGGTATTCGCCACCCATTTTTAAAATAAAGCAGATTGGCTTTAAATCAACGGATGTTAACCTGTCAAACATTATTTTCTGGCTTTCGCAAAATGCAAAGTAAACTGTTTTGTCGGGACTTATTTCAACCGGCTTGAGGAGTATTTCATCAATTTCTTCTATTTCAAATATGTCATTTATCGCTTGTTTGAAGTTATCCATCCAAAACACCTCTGATTAATGCTCTGATGTGTCTTTTTGAGAGAAGTTTCGCTGTCGGCATTACAAGTTTCAAAATGCTGATGTCAATGTTTAAATGTCCCTTGAGGTTTAAAACTTCTCCTTTAAATGAAGGTTCGGCGCTCAAACGGGTATTCGGCAAAATTCCCATGACTATTGAAAATATGGCCCAGATGTAGCCGATATACTCTCCGGTTTTGGCGAAATTTGAAAAGCCGATAACAAGATGATTTTCCAGTATGTTGACGCTTACAGCATCCAGAACCTCATGCAGGTACTTTTTCAAATCACCAAGACATGGTCTGGCCAGTTCACGAAGTTTTTTGAAGTCCCATTCTTCGTCTTCTTCTTCATCAGAATCGTCATCATCATCGTCTGATTTCAAATCATAGGTATAGATGGTTAATCTTTTAAAAATAAGTATCTTTACACATCCGTCGTATTCATTATCTATCTTAAGCCATTTAACCTGCAGTCTAATGCCAAAAAGTAGAATAATAAAAATAAGTATGATGATTAATAGGATAATCATCAATAGGATGTTTAACATAAAATATAAGTCCTATTCTTCTGTTTCTTCATCGTATGTTGTAAATTCAGGTTCAATAAATTCCTCTTCATTCACGTATTCGTCACTGTTCATTGAATCCATGTAGCCTTTAACCAGGTCTGTAATTATCAGTCCTAAGTCGGATAAGGCTTTGTTGGTTTCTGTTCCTTTACTTAGGTCAAGTACGCGAACACCTTCAGCGTCATTTCCTTTTTTAGGAATCATTACCATTGAAATAGGTTCCACACCTGCTGCTGCACCTGCAACATCATTTCCTTCATTTCCTAAAAGGCTTTCTCCGGCACCAAAGCCCACTCCCATTCTCATGACGGGAATGAGGATTTTATCTTCGGTTTCAATTGGTGAACCGATTACATTATCAACATTGATAAGTCTGCGTAATTCTTCAACAGTTGTTTTTATATTTTCAGCCATTATATTCACATCCTACAAATTAATATTAAGTTTGGATGTTGTGTTTTAAATATTTTGTTAAAAAATGAATTCATATATAAAGGGTTAATATTTTCACACAGTCGCACTTCAAATACATTAAAATATTTCATGAAACAAACTATGATGTAGGTAATATAGCTATATTTAACCAATTTTGAGAAGGTGATAAAATGTATGAAGTAGCTAGTCTTGAAGAGATTATTGCTTGTCATGGTTTTGATCCTTATGTAGCTATTGAAAAGCATATCAATGAGGATATTATTCCAAAATTTGATTGTTTGGTTAGCTGTCACCGATCAAATCATGATGAGGAAGGAAACCCTGCAATAGAATTTTATGTCAGATATAATCGTAAATTGGATTTGGAAACAGAAGATAAACTTTTCTATAAGATAACGGACGATTTATATGATTTTTGTGAAAAATCTAATTTCTCAGATGATGTCATGGCTTCCCTAGATTTGTTTGTAAATATTAGTGGTGAGTACTATGTTTGATTCTTTTGAGGAGTTTCATCCATTGGATTTTCTACATTTGGCAGAAGAATTGTCTTCAATGGAAAACAAATTCAACTCATCAGAATCTGCTGTAAAAAGGAATATCTATGGTCGAATATATTATGCAGTATTCCTTTGTGTTAGAGAATTCTTAATAAATAATACCAATTATGTTTCATGGAAGCATGGTGAGCATTCACGAATGCCCCGATATATTAAAAATAATGGTCCATTTACAATTTCATTAAACCGTAAGATATCCAGAGATTTGAAAGCATTGAAAAAATTAAGGCATCAATCAGATTATTATCTCAAAAAACCTAATAAATATTCGAAAGAGTATCAAAATTGGGTTTTCGAGGATATTGAATATGCTTTTTCCATTGCCAACAATATTATTAAAGCTTTCAATAATCTTGGAAAAGTAAGTTAAGGGGAATTAATAATTCCTCTTATAAATAAAAAAAAGAAAGGGTTAGAATCATAAGTATGATTCTGTAATTGATGCAACACCTGCACCAGCGTCTTCAATTGCACCTAAACCTTTTAAGGTCATTCCAATAGCTGCAAAGGTTTGTACTAATTCTTTGTAGGAAATGCATCCCATGTGGCCTATTCTGAAGACATTTCCTTTTAAATGGTCCTGTCCTCCAGCTAATTCTACACCATATTTGTCACGGGTGGTTCCTCTGAATTCAGCATCGGTAACGCCTTCAGGCATTTTGACTGCAGTTACGGTTGCAGATGATACTGCTTCGTCTGCGAATAATTCTAAGCCTAATGCTTTTACAGCTGCGACACTTGCTTTTGCTGCTTTGTGGTGACGTGCAACCCTGTTTTCCAGTCCTTCTTCCATAACTATTTTTAAAGCTTCGTTCATTGCATAGGTTAATGAAACTGATGGAGTGTAAGGAGTTTCAGGTGGGGTTTTGTCTCCGCTTTTTCTTGCAGCTTTCAAGTCTAAGTAGAAAGTGTTGGTTTCAACATTGTCAACTGCTTTCCATGCGTCGTCGCTTAATGTGATTGCTGCCATTCCAGGAGGTGCAGCTAAACATTTTTGTGATCCGGTTACACAAACGTCGATTCCGAATTTTTCAACGTCAACGTAGTCTCCACCAAGGGAGGATACGGTATCTACAATGTATAATGCATCGTAGTTTTTCATGACTTTACCGATTTCTTCGATAGGGGCTGCCACACCGGTGGAAGTCTCATTGTGTACAACGGTAATTGCTTTGATGTCTTCGTTTTCATCAAGAGCTTCTGCAATTTGTTTTGGTGTTACTGCGGTTCCCCATTCGACAGCAAGTTCCTGGGTTTCGATTCCATGGGTATTTGCTATTTTCATGAAACGTTCACCGAATTTTCCACCAACAACATTCAACATTTTTTCACCAGGTGCTACGGTATTTGCAACAGCGGTTTCCATTGCGGCAGTACCTGATCCTGTTAATAAATAAGATTTATTTGGGGTTTGGAAAACTTTACTCATTAATTCTGTAGTTTCAGTCAAGATTTCTCCATATTTTGCTCCTCTGTGATTTACAACAGCTTTTGACATAGCAGCTAAAACTCTAGGGTCTACTGTTGTCGGACCTGGAAGCATTAATAAAATATCATCCATTGATTTTCCTCCATTAAATAAAAAAGATTTAGCATTTCTAAACCTAATTAAATGTTTGATTTTTATACTTTTTAAATATTATAGTCGGCAATTTTGCTTCCGTTTTTAATGTACATTTTTGTGCTAATATCTCTTTATATAGTTGAAAAATTCAAATAAATAAGTATGGAGTTCAGCGGTGAGGAATTAACATTAAAACGCATTTTTAACTACGTTTTTGGTTTATTTTTAATCACTTTAGGTGTTGCATTTTCCATAAAGTCCGATTTGGGTTCAGCTCCTGTAAGCTCAATACCCTATGCGATGAGCCTTATCTGGGCAATAGAAATCGGTGTTGCAACATTCATATTTCATGCCTTCCTGGTTTTAATAGAACTGATACTTTTAAGAAGGGACTTCAAGCCAAAGCACTTCCTTCAGGTTTTTGTTGGGGTTTTATTTGGGGCATTTACAAGCTTTTCCGTTTCTCTGATGAATTTCATACCTCCCGCAGGCAATTTCCTGATTGCGCTAGCAATGTCAGTATTGTCAATATTTTTCATAGCGTTAGGATTATTTTTCTATGTTCCGACAAATATCATTCCATTGTCTGTTGAGGGAGTCACTCAGGCAATAGCTATCGTTTCCAAAAGGCCGTTTTCAAGAATAAAGGTTTATCTTGACATCACTATTGTAAGCTCCGCATTAATTTTGAGCTATGTGTTTTTGGGAAACCTGGGAAGCGTGGGCATAGGAACCGTTTTGGGAGCATTATTCGTGGGAACGACAGTCAAGTATATTCATAAAATCAACGAAAGAATTACCGGAAATAATGTCGACATGAAAAAAATGTAGATTTAAATATATTAATCTATATAAAATTATTGATGATTAAAAGAATTTGCCTTTTTGTTTTCGGACTGTTCATAATGTCTCTGGGGGTTGCCTTTTCCATTAAGTCAACTTTCGGAACGACTCCAATAAGCTCAATTTCATATTCCCTTGCTTTATGCGCAGGCATTGACATAGGAATTGCAACAGTAATATTCAATGCGGCTCTGGTATTCATTCAGATGATTGTTCTAAGGTCCAGTTTCAGGCCTAAAAGGCTTTTACAGTTCATTAACTGCTTTCTCTTTGGATATTTTACGGACGTTGCACTCTTTATTGTCTATTCATTGAACATTCCGGATAATCTGATTGTTAATGTTGTCCTGATATTTGTCAGCATATTTCTGATAGCTCTGGGCATCTTCATATACATGCCGGCCGATATTGCGCCGTTGCCTGGAGAGGGATGTGTTGAATCAGTGGCTTTGGTTACCGATTGGAGGTTTTCATCAATCAAGATTGCATTTGACACCACAATGGTCGCCATAGCTTTGCTGATGTGTGTTTTCTTCTATACTAATCCATTTGCAAGCGTAAATATAGGAACGGTCATTTCTGCATTCCTTGTGGGTTTCACATTAAGGCAAATTGCAAAATTATATAATTATATAACTGGCAAAGATATTAATATCGTAAATAACTGAGGTAAGAACATGGAATTTGGTGAGTGGAGTATATATTATAAGGAAATTCTTGATGACTTTGGATTTTCCCGTGAAGATGATGAAAAATGTGCCCAAGTATTTGATGAGATTTTATCACAGGAGGGCTGTTTAACACTCGAAGATTTAAGTAAAATTGTAGGTTTTTCAGACAAGTTCATTCTTTTCGGTGCAGGCCCATCACTTAAACAGCACATCCAGCAGCTGAAGGAAAGCCATGACCTTAAAGAGTACGTTCTGGTGGCTGCTGACGGTGCTACAACCGCATTAATCGAAGAAAGAATCGCTCCGGACATTGTCGTAACTGATCTCGACGGAAACCTTGACGATATCCTCATTGCAGATTTGAGGGGAGCAAACATAGTCGTTCATGCCCACGGGGACAATATGGACAAAATCGTTAAGATACCTTCATTTTTCACAAATGTTCTTGGAACAACCCAGGCACAGCCGGTAGGCAACCTCTATAATTTCGGAGGTTTTACCGACGGCGACAGGGCGCTGTTTTTAACAGTGGCTTTGGGAGCATCTGAAGTCACCCTTGCCGGAATGGATTTCGGAGATATCGTAACCAAATATTCAAGGCCGAACATGCCGGATATTGTCGGACCTGCAGATGAAATCAAGCGCAAAAAATTGCAGTACGCCGAAAAGCTTACAAACTGGGTAATTGAAAACGAGAATGTCAGAATAATCAACCTGAAAGAATAGTTTTTTTAATAGTTAAATACAAATTAGATACTATGGGAATTGAAGATATTTTAATGCATGATGAAAGTCTTTTTCAAAACATAAATGCTTTTGATCCTGATTACCTGCCTCCTAACTATAACTACAGGGACAGGCAGATGGAAGCTATGGCAATGGCAATAAGGCCTGCAATGCGTGGAGGCCAGCCTTCAAATGCAGTGGTGCTAGGTTCACCTGCAACAGGTAAAACTACTGCCATAAAAAAGGTATATGAGCTTGTTGAAAAGAATACTGAAAAGGTAGTCTGCGTTTATGTCAACTGCCAGCTGCACACCACACGTTTCGGAATAATATCCCAGGTGCACAAAAAGATTTTCGGATTCCTGCCTCCTGAAACGGGTGTTCCATTTGCAAGAATATATGAAAAGATTATGCTGGAACTTCAAAGAAATGGCCAGTCATTAATCATAGCATTTGACGATGTCAATTACCTGTTCCAGAGCAACAATGCCAATAAATTATTCTATGATATATTAAGGGCATATGAGGAATATCCTGGAGTAAAAACAGCTATTTTTGCAATATTGTCTGATCTGGAATTCAAATATGCTTTCGACAAGAACGTAAATACTGTCTTCATCCCACAGGAAATAACATTTCCACCTTATTCTTACTCAGAAATCGAAGATATCTTAAGAGACAGGGTCAATGCAGGATTCTATCCTAACGTACTTGGTGATGACGTTTTGGAAGAGGTTGCATCATACACCTATGAAAACGGTGATTTGAGAACCGGAATCAACCTTTTGAGAACATGTGGAAACATCGCAGAAGCCGATGCATCCCGTGAAATAACAGTGGAACATTTCAACAAGGCAACTGACTCCATGGTTTCAGTAAACACCGCACAGATAATAGATTCACTCACTGATATTGAAAGAAGCCTGATTCAGCTGATTATTGACAGCGAAGAAAATATTCTTGCAGGCACGTTGGGTGAAGCATTCCGTGAAAAAGAAAAAGTAAGTTATTCCTCATTCAAAAGGACTTTAGACAAATTGGAATTCATGAGGTTAATTGATACAAGATATACAGGATCAGGTTCACGAGGAAACTCACGTGAAGTTGTCCTTCGCTTTAACCCTGATGATTTTGACATCTGAACCTGCATATCTTTGACGGAAGTTAGTTTTGTATTCAAAATTAGATTAATTGCAATGATAACGCCTTTTGCATTGATAGCTTTAAGGGTTTGGTATTAATCTAATTATACTTATGTCCCATTAAATCATATATGGGTTTTGTGCTGTCGCAACGGAGAGCACAGATAAAAGTAACACTAAAAATACAGCGAGCGTTACCATGCAAACTTGAATATCAATATTAGAATATGCAATTTCGTCTATAATTGAAGTTTTTTTTCTTAAATCTGCTCTTTTTGTAGTATTTGCATTTTTAAACATAATATCACATCACTATATTTAAGTTGTTTGGTATCCATATATAAGCAAAGAGCTAGAGAGCATTTGAACAGTATTATTTTGAAGGTAAAATCATGAAAAAATTTGAATATTTTGACGTTACAGCAGACATAGGCTTTTATGCATACGGCAATACATTAAATGAGGCCTTTGAAAATGCAGGTCTTGCAATATTTAACATAATATCAAATACAGATAATATTGAACCATCCAAATCAATAACTTTTGAAATAAAATCAGAAGACCACGTCGCTCTTTTATACGACTATCTGGAGGAATTATTGTTCTACCACGAGATTGAATTCATGTTATTCAGCGAATTTGAAGTTCAAATCACGGAGGATTATTCTTTAAAGGCAGTTATCAAAGGTGAAGAGATTGACTGGGACAAACATGAGCGAAACTGTGAAATCAAGGCAATCACGTTCCATCAGATGGAAGTCAACGTCACAGACACTGTTCAGCTAAAGGCCATAGTCGACTTATAATTATAAATAAAATATGAATCAAACAATATATTATGAAAAGAATTAGAACAACATCCAGAAGATTTGAACAGATATTAGGCATTTTCGGTTCATTTTTAAGCATTATTTCTGGATCATTCATACTCTTCATTGAAAGTGGAGGACTTCAGGGAAACTCATTCATCGCACTGATATCAATAGCAGGTGCGCTTTTGGGATTTCTGGCTTCTTTTTATATCAATAAGGATGCTGAAGCTGCAGGTGTCGGATTTATCATAGCGGCCATATTGGTATTGATTGGAACTCCGCACTTGGGAATCTTCGGATCCATACTGATTTTGATTGCTGGAATGTCCGCATTATTTAGAAAGTGATTTTCATGATTAACAGGAAAATATTATTCATATTTTCAATGATTTTTCTGATGGCTGTTTCAAGTGTATATGCAGAGGATGATAACGTTAAGATTACAGTTAATAACCGTACTTTTGACGTTGAATTGGAGAATAACTCTGCCACAGCAGAATTGGTTAAGAAATTAAGTGAAAGCAATATCACAATTGACGCCAAAGACTATGGCAATTTTGAAAAGGTCGGTGATTTGGGTTTCTCACTTCCGACAAGTGATGAAAGCATCGAAACTTCTCCTGGAGACATTGTATTGTATCAGTCCAATCAGATTTCACTTTTCTATGAGTCCCATTCATGGGACTATACAAAAATAGGAAAAATCAAAAATGCAACCGCAGAAGAGCTTGCAGAAGTTCTGGGCTCAGGAGATGTGGAAATCGTTTTAAGCCTAAAATAATTTTACACTTGAAGCAATTCTTTTAACACTTTATTTTATCAAAATCTCATTTTAAATTTGAATTTTCAATAAATGCTTATTTTTAATTTTATTTTATTTTTACAATAAATTAAAAAACTTTATATGTCATTAAAACAAAGTATTATTTAATTAATTTTTTGAGGTTATGACCATGATTTCAAATGAAAAGCAAACCGTCACGCAGCTAACACAATATATTGCTTCATTATTTAAGGAAAACGACATCACTGTTCAAAAAATTATATACCAAATTAAAATGGATTTGGGCACCAATCATCCGTTATATGATAAACTGCCTTACTACTGGTATTACTGCGGTCCCTACTGTGAATTAATTACAGAATAATTCAATGAGTTTGCTCCATCTTCCAAAGATTTATTTTCACTTTACAATGTCAAATTGGCCACTGAATATGAAATTATTGATGAATTTCCAGAATTGATTGATTTGGGCGGAAATTTGTTGGATAAATGAAATTACATTTACGAGGACTTAACCGAAGACATCTATAAGAATTATGCCCCTCTTGATGTTATATATCCTTTCAAGTATGGCATTTTCAATCAAACTGAAAACGATAATCTGATGATTTCTGGTGATGATTATGAAGCTATTCAGGCAATGCCAACTCAAATTAATTAATTTATATGAAATTAGGGAATTTACAACAAGATCTATAGGATTGACTATAGAAATTGATCTTATAAATGATAGTGATAATATTGATGAATGTTGGCCTTTGTTAAAATCTCCAATTCGCAATTCATGGTTCACATTTGCTAAAGGATTACGTTTATATGCTCATGATTCTTATTATGATGATTGTTTTGAAAAATGGGATTTAACTTTCAAATATTCTTTAGAAAAACTAGAAAAAGAGATTATTGATTTGATGGATAATACTTTTGATTATATTAATCATCATGATGATTACGAATATACAGATTCTCAAAGAAGAATACTCGACAGTACTGTTGGAGCATACTTGAAGGGGAAATAATATGGATGATTTGAAATTTCATTGGAAGATAATGTGAAATTCTTCTAGACAGTTTCAAATGCGCCAAATCCTTGAAGGAGATTGTTTCATTCATTACAATGGACGATGACATTTTGGATTGCCGCAAAAGCATATCTGAACTTTTCAATTACAAGGTATATGTTTCTAATCCTAAAGATTATCTGAACAATTAAGGTAAATTATTTAATCAATTAGCCTAATATATTAAAACATACTAAACTCGTGATTTTTATGACTATCAAAGATGAAATTAAAAAAGTTAGGGATAATGTTTATGAAGTTCCTGGAAGCTACAACAAGAAAATGAGGGCTTCCGGAAGATTATATATTGCTGATGAAAGCTTTGAAGCACTTGAAGAAGGTGCAATACAGCAGATAGTTAATGTCGCATGCCTGCCTGGGGTACACAAGTACTCAATTGCAATGCCTGATGTCCATTTCGGATACGGCTTTCCAATAGGTGGTGTTGCAGCATTCCGCTTAAGAAACGGTATTGTATCTCCTGGTGGTGTAGGTTTTGACATTAACTGTGGTGTAAGGCTAATCAAATCCAATCTGACTTTAGAGGACATTGAAGACCACATGGACGAACTTGTGGAAGCATTGTTCAAAAACATTCCGTCAGGTGTGGGATCTAAAGGAAAAGTCAGACTCAGCGAAGATGAAATCAACGACGTACTGGATTACGGTGCAGAATGGGCTGTTGAAAACGGCTACGGATGGAAAGAGGATTTGGAAGTTCTTGAGGAGAACGGAAGAATGACTGATGCAGATTCATCTGAAGTAAGTGACAAGGCCAAAAAAAGAGGAATTCCACAATTGGGTTCTTTAGGTTCAGGTAACCATTTCCTTGAAATTCAGGTCGTCGATGAAATCTACAACGAGAAAGTTGCTGAAGTCTACGGATTGAAAAAAGGAATGATTGTTGTCATGGTTCATACAGGTTCCCGTGGATGCGGACACCAGGTATGTTCCGATTACTTAAGAATAATGGATAAGGCTTACCAGAATTATAAGATTGATATTGCAGACAGACAGCTTGCATGTGCTCCGCTAAATTCCAAAGAAGCATTAAGCTACCTGAAAGCAATGTATGCTGCAGCTAATTATGCATGGGCAAACAGACAGATGATTACCCACTGGATTCGTGAATCATTTGAGGAAGTACTTGGAAAAACCGCCCGTGACATGGATATGCAGATTGTTTATGATGTTGCCCACAACATTGCAAAAATGGAAACCCATAACTTCAAGGGAAACGATGTCGAACTGCTTGTTCACAGAAAAGGAGCAACCCGTGCATTCGGTCCCGGCCGTGAGGAAGTTCCTGAAAAGTATCGTGAAGTCGGCCAGCCTGTACTTATTCCGGGAACCATGGGAACAGCTTCATACGTATTGCACGGAACCGATGTTGCAATGGAAGAGACCTTCGGTTCAACAGCGCATGGTGCCGGAAGGATTCTTTCACGTTCACAGGCTAAAAAGGACTACAATCCTGATGATATTGTAAATAATATGGAAAGCAACGGAATTAAAATCAAGGCAACATCCAAGCATGTAATTGCAGAAGAGGCACCTGGAGCATACAAGGATGTTGACAGCGTAGTTCGCGTATCCGACTCAACAGGAATCGCTAAACTTGTTGCAAAAGTAAAACCGTTAGCAGTTACTAAAGGATAGTTATAAGATGATTGGAATTATTGGTGGAAGTGGAGTTTATGAAATAACCTCCAAAGCAGATAATGTGGAAAAAAAGATAGTCAGCACAGATTACGGTGATGTTGAAGTATCCATTCTGGATATTTTCGAAAAAAAAGTTGCATTCATCCCAAGGCACGCTTCAGGACACAGTATTCCTCCACACAAAATCAATTTCAGAGCCAATATAGATGCACTTAAAAAGGTTGGCGTAACCCAAATCATAGCAACAAACTCCGTAGGGTCAATGAATCTGGAAATGCCTCCCGGGTCATTTGTAATTCCGGATGACTTTTTGGATTTTTCTGAAAATAGGGATAAAACTTTCTATGAAAATAAGGTAGTGCATATAGATGTAACAGAGCCATATTGCCCAACTTTGAAAGAAATTTTAAACGAATCCGGTGAAGTCATACTTGGAGGAACCTATGTCTGCACACAGGGGCCAAGGTTTGAAACCCCTGCTGAAATCAAAATGTTTAAGATGCTTGGAGGGGATTTGGTCGGAATGACAGGTCTGCCTGAAGTAACGCTGGCAAGAGAACGTGAAATGTGTTATAATTCAATCTGTATAGTTTCAAATTATGCATCAGGAATATCAGAAAGCGAACTGACCATAGATGAAGTGTTTGAAATGGTTGAAGCTCGCCAAAACGATTTACTGGAACTTATTTATAATTTCATTAAAAATGCGCAGGACAGTGACTGCGGATGCCATCATGCATTGGATGGTGCTGAAGTTTAAGGAGGCTTTATTATGGCTAAGGTAATATTGTTATGTGGATCTCCAAGAAAGGACAGCAATACGCTTGACGTTTTGGAAGTCTGTGCCAAAGAAATCGAAAAAAACGGTGTTGAAACAGAAATCATTTCCCTAAGGGGAAAGAAAATCCAGTCATGCGTAGCATGTCTTACATGCAGCGAAACAGGAAACTGCGCACTGAATGATGGCTTGGATGAAATAATCGATAAGATTCGTGATGCTGACGGATTTATTCCTGCAGCGCCGGTTTATTTTGGAACCGCACGTGGGGATATCATGTCTGCCCTTCAAAGGATTGGTAAAGTATCAAGATCATATGATAAATTCCTTACCTGGAAAGTCGGTGGTCCTATTGCTGTTGGAAGACGTGGAGGTATGACATTAACATTGCAGGAAATGACAATGTTTTTCCCAATCAATAACATGATTATTGCAGGAAGCACATACTGGAATATGGTTATTGCAGGAGAGGAAGGCACAGCATTTGAGGACACGGAAGGAATCGAAACAATAAAACTTTTCGGTGAAAATGTAGCAAAAATAATAAAGAAATTAGGTGATTAAAATGAAAATAGCTGTTGTATCATCAAATGGTGTTGATGTTGATTTGCATCTTGGAAAAGGTTATTCATTATATGTCTATGAATACGAAGACGATGATTTGACTTTTGTCGAACACAGGGAAGTGGACATTGACCTTGAAAGTCAGCATCAGGGAAGTAAAGTTATCAAAGCCTGCGAAGACTGTGATGTCATTATCGCAGCCCAGTTCGGATTCAAATCCAAAGTCACTGCAGACAAGTTAAACATCAAGCTTGTCAGTGATGAAGGATCTGTTGATGAAGTTTTAAAATCATACATTGACCATTATAACTTCATGAAAAACTAATGCTTGTCTTATGACAAGTACGCCCCATTACCATGTCAGTTGGAGATTATTTACTGAAATTTGAATTCAATTATTAATTTTTTCATGTCTTAATTGATTAATAGAAGTTCTAATTATTGCTTAAAAATATAAAATAATAATTATATGGTTTTTTAAACTGTTTAAATGTTAAATATGGCTAATTTATTGAATAAATCATTATTCCTTTTGTTCAAATATTTGAACAAGTTTTTATATATGGTTGTTCATTCATTTGAATATGGTGCCTATAGGTTTATTTATTTAAATCATTCAAATATTATAACATGTCTGAAATAAGTTGGTTTGCTTTTGAAAATAAGGATTTGGATTTTCCGATTTATAAGAAAAACCCTCATGTTCCCAAATGGGGATGGATTGTTTTATTCATTGCTCTGTTTGTAGGATTCCTATTCCAGATGGGATCTTCAATTTTCTCAGCAATATTGGCCTGTCTAATTCCGCTGATTCCACTTCTCTACTTTTTGAAATGGGATTATAAAGCAATATTTCAAAAGCCTAAGCTCAGCGAAGTAGGCCTTGCGGTAGCACTTTTCGTAGGATATATTGTCTATGCGCTTGTTATAGGCACTCTTTTGGAGGGTGTCGGCATAACTGGTGGGGATTTGGTGGATTCAGCCACATTAACTGTAATGTCTCTTCCTCCTTTAATATTCTCGCTGATGGGTGAGGAACTGATTAAGTTCATCCCATTCGTGTTCTTCTTAAGGTTATCCTTTAAATATTCAAACAAACGCTGATTCTCAGTTATATTGTCCATGCTTATTGTAATGGCATTTTTCGCTTCACTGCATTCATTTGACCTTAACACATTCATGTTTGCTTTGGTCGTACAGGGTTTAGGTTCAATATTTGAGTTTATAGGTTATATAAAAACCAAAAACATATTGATTTCATATATTACTCATCTGTGCACGGATGTGTTCATTTTTTCACTTGCAATAATGGGGGTTGCTTAAGATGAAAAGAATAATGTTAATATTGATGATTTTAGCTATTTTATCAATTGGAATATCAGCAGGTTTCGCCAAAGATACTTTAAACAGCACTGATGATTTTACAGAAGCGATTAATCAGGCACAGTCAGAAAACAAAAATATTGTTTTAATATTTGACCAGGACAGCTGCGTCTACTGCGATATCCTAAAGGAAAACACATTGGCGGATGAAAAAGTCATTGATGAGCTTAATACTAATTACATCCTGGTGATTGTGAATGTCAACGAAGAGCCTGAGCTTGCTGCCAAGTATAATGTTTACGGAACACCTCTTACTGTGATTTTGGATTCCAATCAGAACCAGATTGGCAGAATTGAAGGCTATGTTGATGCGGATGAATTTCTGGAAATGCTTCAGGGGGTTTAGATGGAAGTATTTCCTCTGATTTCTTTTTTAACGGGAGTTATTTCAATATTGTCTCCCTGCATTCTTCCGATTTTGCCTATATTTATCGGATTCAATCTGAAATCCAGACCAAAGATGGAAATTGTTTCATTTACTTTAGGGCTTTTTTCAATATTTACACTAATCATATTTCTTACGGCATTTTTCACAGCATTTGTATATAAATATATTATATATGTAAGATTGGCCTCAGCAATTATACTTCTATTTATTGGTATTTCAATGCTTTTGGACTTTTCATTTGATTTCATTAAAATATCTCCTAGAAATGATTACGGATCATTTGCTTTAGGTGTTTTGACCTCTGTTGCATGGGTTCCCTGCTACAGTGCCTATCTGATTTCGCTGATTTCACTTCTACTTACAACAGCCGATCCGATTTTCATTTCTTTTAATATAATATTATACTGTCTGGGTTTTGGGCTGACAATTCTCGTCTTAAGTTTCGCATTGTCAAAAATCAACATCGAATCATTAATCAGCAGGACAAATTTCATTCCAAAGATTTTTGCCATATTAATAATTATAAGTGCACTCTATCTGATGTTATAATTTTCAACAATATTTATATACCATGAATAAAATAAGTAATAGTAACCTTTATGGGCGGGTTTTAATTAAATAAAACTTAATTACAAATTATTCTTTAAATAACGTGAGAAGAACTCACAATAGTCGAATAAGAGATTATAGAGTTATAATCTGTTATAATTTCATTTTATAGATTATTTTATGTAAGATTACTGAAATACTCTATTTGAGGACTATTTTTCAAAATTAAATGGCGATTCGCTAAATATAATTATAAATATTTTAAAATAAAAAAAACGGTTGATATAATGGCAAAAGCAAAATCAAGACGTAGAGTACGTGACACTTGGAAAGAAAAATCATGGTATACTATTAAAACACCATTAATGTTTGAAGAAAAAGAAATTGGGGAAACCCCAGCTAAAGACGCAGATCTCTTAATCGGAAGAGGAGTAGAAGTCACAATGAGAGAATTAACCGGTGACTTTTCAAAACAATACATCAAACTCAGATTTGAAATTGATAATGTAGCTGGAGATGTTGCAACCACCAAATTTACCGGTCACAAAACCACTACTGATTACGTAAGAAGTATGATTAGAAGAGGAACATCCAGAATCGATGCTTCCACTATTGTAAAAACTAAAGATGATCGCAGAATTAAACTTCATGTATTAGCAGTAACTATCAGAAGAGCTAAATCTTCCCAACAAAAATACATGAGACAAGTAATCGAAGAGTTACTTAAAGAAACTGCTGCTGAAAGGACTTATGAGGAATTAGTCAAATCATCTGTAAACGGTAAATTAGCTTCTGAAATTTACCACACTGCTAAAAAAATCTACCCACTTAAAAGAGTGGAAATTATCAAAAGTAAAGTAATCAAATAGATTACTTTTTTTACTTCTTTTTTTATTTTCAACGGAAATTAGTTTAATTTTCATTTTGTTAGTATTTTGTTTGTAATTTTTACATATTTTTATCCTTTATCCAAACATGTTCGTATGCTTTCGAATGATGTGGTAAAATATGGATATAAATGTTTATCAAATCTTGTTATTCTTTAAAAGAATTAATAATATTTTAATTTTAAAATAACTTATTTTTCAATGCTTTTTCATTTTTGTGTATTTTTTTTTCAAAAATAATCTTTATTTTTTTATTATTTTTTCATGGATTTTTTGATTGAAAAATATTCATTTTATTTAAATATAATTTATATTATATTTATTTATTTTAACATAATTTTAAATATTTTTTAGAATATTTTATATTTTTATTATTTTTTTCATAATTTTAAAAAAATAAAGTTTATATATATGTTTTGTCAAAAATAAATATCATTATACTATAAAAAAAATGATTGAGGTAGATTTTGTGAAAAAGATATGGATAATCATTTTAGTATGCTTATTCGCATTATTGACGCTTTCAGCGGTTTCAGCAAGTGGTGAAGCTGAAAATCAGAATCTTACTGCAAGTGCTGATGATATAAGCATATTGGAAATTAATTCAAATGATATAATTTTGACTTCAATGGATGAAGTTGATAATGAAAGTGATGTGTTAGGTGATTCACTTTCAGATAATGATGATATATTAAGTGATGGGAATGGAGGTACATTCACGGATCTTAATAATATAATAAACGGAGATACTACTAAAACATCAATTACCCTTAAGGGAGACTATGTTTTTGATAGTGAAAAGGATGGTGCGGACTTTAATGCAGGTATTACAATCAGCAGGTCATTGACTATAACTGCTGATGGTGATGTAAGCATTGACGGTAACAATCTGGTCAGAGCATTGCGCATTACTCCTGGAAATACTGTAACAATAACGGGAATTACATTTAAAAACTGTTACTCTCAAGCTGTAGGTCAAATCCCTGGTATGGGTGGTGCTATTTTCGGCCAAGGTGTTGTTCATATTGATAATTGTAGATTCATTGACAACACTGCTAATTATGCCAATGGTGGTGCAGTATGTTTAGCAGGTTATGCAAGCACAATCAACAATTCATACTTTGAAGGCAACAAAGCTATAAAAAATCCGTCCAACTTGCAGAGTGGTGGTGCAGGTGCTGTATTTATAAATGCTAATAATACGACTATCAGTCATTCTACTTTTATTAAGAATGTGGCTGGGTTGAACGGTGGTGCTATTGGTAGTAGTGGTAATCATCTTGAAAATGTAACTATTACTAATTGTACTATAAGCAACAACACTGCTGACGGTTCCGCTGGTGGTGTGGGTATGCAAAGTAAAAACTTCGTTATATCCAATTCTACTTTCAAATATAATGAAGCTAAAGGTTTATATGAAGCTTATCCAGGTAATGGTGGTGGATTAGTAATGAGAGGTTGGGATAGTTATGCATATAACTGTACATTTATAGGAAACATTGCTAAACAGCATGGTGGTGCAGCATTTTCAACCAACACTTCATATGACCAATTAAATAATAATACTGGTTTTGAACTTTGTACATTCACTGATAATACTGCAGGTTTTAATGGTGGTGCAGTTGATTGGGCTAGTGGTGCTACATACGGTTATATTAGAAATAGTATTTTCACTGATAATACTGCAAATGGTAAAGGTGGTGCAGTACACTGGAGTGGTACTAATGGTATTATTGCTAATTCTAAGTTCATAAACAATAAAGCTACCGGTGCTAATAATGGTAATGAAGGTGATGGTGGTGCAGTTATATGGACTGGTTCAAATGGTATTGCTAGAAACTGTACCTTTATCAATAACAATGCATCAAGACGTGGTGGAGCTGTTTATCTACAAGAAAGTGCAACAACAGGTAATTGTACAAATACCACTTTTGATAACTGTACATTTGATGCTAACTTTGCAGGTACTAATGGTGGTGCTATTGATTGGCACGAAGGAGCTCATGATGGTAATCTATTAAACTGTATATTTGAAAACAATATTGCTAAAGCAAATGGTGGTGCAGTATACTGGAGAGGACATGGTGGAGAAATCATAAATTCAAACTTCACCAACAATACTGCTAAAGGTTTAGTTACTGGAGCTTATGGTAATACTGGTGATGGTGGTGCAATATTCTGGGCAGGATTAGATGGCGTTGTAGATAATTGTAGATTTGTAGATAATCAAGCTATAAAAAATGTTAATAGTGATACCAGCGGTCGTGGTGGAGCAGTATATATCGGATCATGTAATCATGGAAACAGAAACATTACTATTAAAAATTCATTCTTCAGTGAAAATAATGCAGGTACCAATGGTGGAGCTATCGACTGGTTCTCAGGCGCACATGATGGTATTGTACAGAACGTAACTTTTGAAAGCAATATTGCTAACAGATCAGGTGGAGCTATCTTCTGGAATGGACACAACGGTACCATCAAGGATGCGAATTTCACCAACAACAGGGCTTTAGGTATTACCAATGCAACAAGTGTTTTAGGTACTGTTACCTATGGTGGTGACGGTGGTGCTGTAATGTGGTCCGGTGCTTTAGGTACTGTTGAAAACGCAAGGTTCATCAATAACACTGCAGCTAAACGTGGTGGGGCTGTATTTTTACAATCTGCCGAATCTGAACCATGTGAAAACACAACATTCAAGGATTCCTACTTTGAAAATAACCTCGCAGGTACAAATGGTGGTGCTATTGATTGGAATGATGGTGCTAAAAATGGTTTGGTTCAAAATGTAACATTTGTAAATAACACTGCAAAACGTAGTGGGGGCGCTATATTCTGGCATGGTCAAAACGGTACAATCAAACATTCAAAATTTGACAACAATAGGGCAACTGGTGAATATTGGGAATATTCCTATGATTTAAACATGTCTGAAGGAGATGTTATTCTTTGTACGGCTTTACCTGAATTAAGTGAAGCTCAAATCGGTAAATTATATGCATTGAATCAAAGTATTTCTAATACTATAGCTCACTTTGAATCTTGGGTTGTTGAGGTAAATTCAACAGGAAGTAAAAATTGGAAGAAATTAGATGAAACCAATGTTCAAGTTTCTGAATCTATCATTTCTCCTGTAGATTGGGCAATAGACCAATACTATGGTGGAGATGGGGGTACTATCCTTTGGAGTGGTGATATAGGTTTGGTTGAAAACTGTACTTTCATAGACTCCAATTCCGCACGTCGTGGTGGTGGAGCATACATGACAGGTAGTGACTATGTAACATATAAGGATTGTTACTTTGAAAACTGTACTTCTGGTACCAACGGTGGAGGAGTAGACTGGCTGGCAGGTGCAAACTACGGAAAAATCTACAACTGTATATTTAACAATACTAGAGCTGCCCGTTCAGCAGGTGCAATTTACTACGACGGCTGGTATGGTGAAATGGAAAATATTACAGTTATAGGCACCAAATCATGGGGCGGATCTTTATCTAACAGCTCTGATGGAAAAGTAAAATATGCAGGATGGGATTCTTCACACTGGGATACAAACACTACTGGTGGTGACGCCGGTGCTATCATGTATACAGGTTCATATATTACAGTTAAAAATGCCACTTTCATCAACTGTACTTCAGTCGGTCGTGGAGGTGCAGTCTTTTTACAGGATAACCATAATGTGACATTTGAATTATGTGTCTTTGAAAACAACTATGCAATGGGTGTTGCAAATAACACCTGGGAAAACTACACTCAGGAAAGAAATGAATCCAACGATGATACATCAGTTGATTATAAACTAACCGGTCACGGTGGTGCTGTAGCATTCGACGTAAACGCTAAAAACTGTAAAATCATTGATTCCAATTTCACAGCCAACCTTGCCCGCCGTAATGGTGGTGCTGTCAACTTTGATGAAGGATCTACAAACAACACTATCATAAACTGTAGCTTTGATAACAACACCGTATATGATGACGGTGGCGCAATTAACTTTGACCACGGTTCTGATTTCTGTTCAGTATACAATTCCACATTCTATAACAACACTGGTTTAGGTAGATTCGGTTCCACCACTAAAGGTGGTACAATCTGTCTTACAGGTTCAAACATTACTATTTCAGGATCTGAATTCATTTTAGGTGCAGCATATGCAAATGTGAGTGAAGGAGCAAAAATCTATCAGACTGATGGTGGAGCATTATTCATTACAGGTAACTATGTAAATATCACTGATTCTTCATTTGACTCATGTTTCACTCCTAATTTCGCTGGAGCAATTAAAATTATCGGTAACTTCACTTTACTTGACAACTGTACTTTCATAAACTGTACAGCTCCTAAATATGCCGGAGCGGTTTATGTGGAAGGTAATTCAGTTTTAATTAACAATTCCAATTTCTCTGCCTGTACTTCAGAGATTGCAGGTGCAATCTATATTGCAGGAAATCATTCCAATTTAATCAATTCATATGTCACTAACTGTTCCAGTTCAGTTTCCGCAGGTGGTGTGCAAATTTCAGGTAACAATGCGGACATTAACGGAACTAAATTTGTAAACTGTAATACTACAGGAACACATGGTGGAGCAATATGTATATCTGGAGATAATGTTACAGTAATAGATTCCAGTTTTGTAAATTCCAGTGCGCTTTACTGGAATAATGCTGCGGATGAAGGCGCTGAAGCCGGTGCTATGCATATATCCGGTGATTATGCAAGAGTCATTAACTCAACTTTCACCAACAGCTATGCTACTGACGATGGTGGTGCACTATCCATTGAAGGTCATGACTGTAAATTATACAATTCCACTTTCACTTCAAGCATTGCAGGTGACGATGGTGGAGCAATCAACTGGCAAGGTAACAACGGTTACATTTATAATATAACATGTATTAATAACAGAGGTATAAGTTCCACAGGTTCATCCAACGGTGGAACAATCATGATTACAGGTAATAATGTTACATTAACCGATTCCTCATTTGGCATGTCCTCCGCTAAAATTTCCGGAGGTACAATCTTTGCTACAGGAAATAATGTGACTATCGCAAATTCATCATTTGAAAAAACTAACGTCTGGCATAATATCTCATCCACAGGCAAAACTTATGCTAACGGTGGTGGAGCAATATACGTATTGGGTAACTACTCATCCATTGAATACTGTAATTTCACAATGTCCAACGGTCGTGAAGGTGGTGTCATTTATATCCAGGGACATGATGTGACCATTGACCACATTTCAACTGATAAAACGTACGCTCTTAACGGTGGAGCTATTTATGTTCAAGGTGCCAACGCAACAATTTCAAATTCAAATATTACAAGAGGTAACTCTTCCTTAGCTCATGGTGGTGCAATATTAGTCAACGGGTCAAATACAAACATCAGCGCCTGTAACATTACAATGTGTTTCGCAATAAGACATGGTGGTGCAATATTTGTAGATGGTATTAATGCCACAATTGAAAAGTCATTCTTCGCTAAAAACAATGCATCTGAGTGCGGAGGTACAATTTATATTCAAGGTAACAATGCAGATATCCTAACTTCCACTTTCATGCAATCTCATGCAGAAAATGATGGTGGAATTATTTATGTTACCGGTGACGATGCACTGATTAATGCATCCTCATTAATGATGAGTTCAGCCAGTAAGAATGGTGGAGCTATTTATATCGGTGGTGAAAACACTGTCATTGAAAACTCCAAATTTGATAAAAACAATGCTACCATATCCGGTGGTGCTATTTACATTACCGGTGACTTTACAAACATTACAAATTCAAATTTCACAATTGACATTGCATTAACAGGTAACGGTGGAGCTATTTATGTCGGTGGTGATAACACTACCATTTCAGGTGCACGCTCAGACATCACTCAATCTGTAGCCGGTCAGGGTGGAGCTATTTACATCAGTGGTGAAAACACAACAGTTAAAGATGCAAATATGATGCATTCCCTTTCAGCAAAAGAGGGGGGAGCCATATATATTTACGGATTATATGCAAAAATCATTGATTCCAACATATCCATGACGACATCACGCCTTGATGCTGGTGCGGTATATATCGAAAAGAACAATGCTACCATTTCCGGTTCACATTTCAGTATGACTAATGCAACCAAAAATGGTGGGGCAATTTACATTAAAGGTGATAATGCTAAAATTACCAATTCCTCTTTCAACTTAGGAAACTCACTCAATACTGGTACTAAACCTGCTGGTGGTGGAGCTATTTTCGCTACAGGTTCATATTCAACAGTATCCTATTGTAACTTTACAAATAACCATGTTATTGCAGATGGTGGAGCTATATTCTGGTATGGTGGTTCTGCTACCAAATATAATTCAGTTATCGGATGTATATTTACAAACAATAGTGCTGATGCGCTTTCCCAGGAATCTACTCGTGGTGGAGGTGCTATATACTGGTCTGAAGGTGGATCCAATGGTGTAGTGAGAGATAGTGAGTTTTATAATAATTCAGTTCATTCCATTGCTAAAGCAGACGGAGGAGCTGTTTTATGGGATTTAAGTTACAACGGATTAATTGATAACTGTATCTTTGATGGAAATTATATAACTTCAACTTTTACAGGTTCCGGTGATAAGTGGGTTCAAGGCGGTTCTCTGTTTTTAAGAGCCAAATCCAGTTATAACATTACCAATTGTATATTTGCCAACTCTTCATCTTCCAGTGAAGCGGGAGCAGTATATCTGTCTGTAAGGGATTTCGTCAAAGGTTCCAAAATTTATGTAAACAATACTACATTCATAAATAACAAAGTTTTAGCTCAAGGACCTAATATAAATGGTGGAGGAGCTATTCAGGTTAAAGAATCAAGTGCTGTTTATTTCTCCAACGCTAAATTCATAAACAACACTGCAAACCAGGGTGGAGCTATATCTTATTTAAATGCCAGATCAGCTGACAATTACTTCTATAACTGTACTTTCATAGGAAATACTGCTACCAACATTGGTGGTGGAATGTGGGCTACTTCATCTACCAATTATATCTATAACATGACATTCATCAACAACACTGCTGGAGAGTATGGTGGTGGATTGTATACTAACATCATTGCAGATTACAGTAACTTAACATTCATAAACAACCATGCTAACAGATCAGGTGCACTATATCTGACGACAGCTACTTTAATTAATGATATGAACTTTATCAACAACACTGCAATAGAAGGAGGTGCACTTTATCTTATAAGAAATGGTGTAACTGTTTCAGATAATAATTTCACAGGAAATGGTGCGTTATTCGGTGGAGCTATTTATACTGCTAATGGAAACATATATATTAGAAATAACAACTTCACAAACAACACTGCTCAAGACGGTGGTGCTATATACGAGCCGATAACCAATAATGGTGTGGCAATATCCGATTCTGCATTTGATGGAAATACTGCCAATAACGGTGGTGCGATCTATTTAGGATCCAAAGGATATGATAACAGGTATGTTACTAACTGTAACTTTACAAACAACACTGCTTCAATATATGGTGGTGCTATCTATGTTGCCAATCGGGATCAAAAAATTATCTCCTGTTATTTCGATGGAAACAATGCATCTGAAGGTGGTGCTATCTATGTTGTGGAAGATATAGTAAATATTGAGATTAAAGATTCAACATTCATGCGCTCCCATGCAGATAACGGTGGTGCAGTATACAATGCAGGTTCATCCGGATATAACCTTAAAATCACTAACGACACGTTCATTAAAAACACTGCTGTTTATAACGGTGGTGCGGTTTTATATTATGCACAAAATAATGTTGGCATTTACAGGGATTACAATAAATTTGACACGAGAGGAGTAATAACTGACGGAAGAACTGATGTTACCGGTGATGACAGATCAAAAACTCTTTTCATTGAAACTTCATTATTCGAAGACAATGAAGATTACATCTTACATATTAAGGCAGTTTCTGATTGGCTTTCTCCATTAATCACAATTACTTTGGAAAATCCACAAGATGTTTCCAGAAGGTCACTTAAGTTTGTGGTTAACTTGACTAATGCAACATCAGGTGAACTCATCGAACAAGTTGTTGTGGATTATGAAAATTTCCTTGACCATTATAACTCTGAGTTACATGTACTGTATGTAACATTCCCTAATCTAATGATTGATGAATATTATAATATAACTGTAGGATATGTGGATGAAAATTACATGTATAAGGAAAACCACACTCAAGAGCAAGCACATGGTAGTGAAATAGGACAGTTCCAACTTCTTCAGAAATTAATTGAAGAGGCTATTAGAAATGATGAATATGAACTTAGTTTAAACAGGTCTTTCATTTTCACTCCGTATTCTATTTATACTCCGGGTAAAATATTGGATAATCAATCCATTAATCTTACAAATATAGATAGGCCATTCAAGATTATAGGTAATGGTTGGACAATTAATGCATTAGGATACTGTAGAATATTCAATATCACGGCCAGCAACATTACACTTCAGAATTTAGAGTTGTCTGGTGGTAATGCCGGCGGCATATATAATGATAGTGTGAATATGGGTGGAGCAATATTCTGGTCAGGAGTCAACGGAACCTTAAATAGGGTAACTGTTTATAACAACACTGCTACTGTCGGTGGAGGAATATATTATAACTCATCAGCTTTAGACTGTAAAATCATAAATTCAACATTCGTAAATAACACTGCTGAAACTTATGGTGGTGCTATTGACTGTAACGCTTCCAGAATGGAACTTACGAATACTACTTTCGAATACAACCATGCAAACATTGGTGCGGCATTATGTAGGGAAGTTAATGCTACAAACGGTAGTGGTTACAATAACACATTCAGAGGCAATCATGCCGATTATGGCGGAGCGGCTCTTGCATGGATTAATGCATCAAGCATCCATATCGATACATATTACTTCTATGAAAACTATGCTGGTTATAGTGGTGGAGCAATATATGTCGGTGAAGGCAGTGGAAACTGTGAAATCGTCAACTGTGTATTCGATGACAATTACGTGGATAACGTAACTGGAGGTCATGGTGGAGCTATCGAATGGTATGCTGAAAAAGGTTCAGTAACAAATTCAAGCTTCTCCAGAAACTACGCTTATGATGGTGGTGCAATTTATGTGGGAAGTGATTCCGGTAAAATCAACATAACTAATTCAACATTCTCTGAAAACCATGCATTAAGCACTGGTGGTGCAGTAAGCTTAGAAGCATCTTCAGTCACTGTCAACGGATCCAATTTCTATGACAATTATGCTATTAACGGTGGAGCATTGCATGTTGGTGCTGAAGGTATCACAAACTATGTATATAATTCAATATTCGAGAGAAACAAAGCTAATGGTGGTATTGGTGGTGCTATTAATTGGATTGCATCATCAGGAACTATTGTAAACTCTGAATTGACCAGCAACTGCGCAGATTATGGTGGTGGACTATACTTCGGTAACAAATCATCTGAAAGTGTAATTTCAAACTGTGTATTCACAGACAACCATGCTAAATACACTGGTGGTGCTATTGACTGTAACGCATCTAAAATGGTTTTAACAAATACTGTATTCGATGCAAACTATGCGCAATATGGTGCTGCTTTATGTAGGGACGTTAACGCTAAAAACGGTTCCGGTTATAACAATACATTCAAGAACAATCATGCTTACGTTTCAGGTGCAGCTTTAGGATGGATGGGATCAATCGGAATCACTATTGTAAACTACACATTCATCAATAACTCTGCTGACGTTAGCGGTGGAGCAATTTATGTAAGTCCGGACAGTCACAACTGTTCAATTGAGAATTCCATATTTGAAAATAACTATGTAACCAATAAAACAGCTACTGGAGATAGTGAATTTGATTGGTTTGCATGGGATGGAACTCATATGTATTATTATACTGCATTTGAATTCGACAATCCTGAATTGTTAAATAAAACAGATATGTATGAAGACCACACAGTATTCTATCATAATAACCCATCTGTTTTAGATGAATTCTTAGGTAATGGTGGTGCAATTAATGTCCTTGCAGCAAATGCATCAATTAAAAACTCCAACTTTACAGGAAACTTTGCCAGATTAGGTGGAGGAATCTATGTAGGTGCTGATTCAGGTAATACCCACATTACTAATGGAGTATTTAGAGAAAACGAAGCTTACTTGCGTGGTGGAGCAGTTAACTTACACGCTTCAGCGGTAAATGTAAATCAATCCAAATTCTATAATAATCTAGCTGTAAATGGTAGTGCATTGTATGTCGGTGGTATGGGAACCAACAATACAATATATTCATCAGTATTTGATGGAAACAATGCAACAAGCTATGGTGGTGCTATATATTGGATTGCATTTGCAGGAATAATTGATGATTCAAAATTCACAAGAAACTCCGCTCTATATGGTGGAGGTATCTACTTCAATGGAAGGTCAGGTAATACCAATATTACCAATTCATCATTCAGTTTGAACAATGCTACCAAAAACGGTGGAGCTATCGACTGTAATGCGTCAAACATCGGAATCTACAACCTTACATTCACTTCAAACTATGCTGGTGAGTATGGAGCTGCTTTATGCAGGGAAGTCGGTTCAACTGACGGTCACGGTAAAAACAATACATTCACTTCAAACCATGCCGGAATATCCGGTGCGGGTCTTGCATGGTTAGGAGTTAAAAATATTAACATCGATTATTACACCTTCATTGACAATACTGCTGATTATAGTGGTGCGGCAATCTATATTGGTGATGATAGTGATAACTGTATCATTAATAACTCCAATTTCAAAGGAAACAACATAACTAACTCCACTGGAGGTCACGGTGGTGCTATTGATATTATAGGTAATGATGCAACTCTCATAAATTCCAATTTCACAAATAACCATGCGTTCTATGGTGGTGCAATATTTGCAAGTGAAACTTCAGGTAACACCAATATTTCAAATGTAATATTCACAAGTAATGGCGCTACATTAGATGGTGGTGCTGTACAGATTAGAGGATATGGAGTTTCTTTAAATGATACTAAATTCTACAGCAACACTGCAGTAAGATCAGGTGGTGCTATTTATGTGGGAGGAACAGGTACTACTAACACTATTTATTATTCAGTATTTGAAGATAACCAAGCAGGGGATCATGGTGGAGCTATTGACTGGTTAGCTTCTGCGGGAGTATTTAAATATTCCAATTTCACAAGAAACTCTGCTGTATATGGTGGTGCTATTTACCTAAATGGTGTTTCAAGTAATAGTAACATATCCAATATAATATTTGAAGGTAATAGGGCTACTAAAAACGGTGGTGCTATTGACTGTAATGCCAGTATGATGGGTCTTTCAAACACTCAGTTCATATCCAATTACGCTGGTGAGTATGGTGCTGCTTTATGTAGGGAAGCCAATGCAACAGGAGGATATGGCGGAAACAACACATTCAATACAAACCATGCGGATATTGCCGGTGCGGCTCTTGCATGGTTGGGTGTTGATGGAATAAGAATTAACAATTACACATTCTATAACAACACTGCCAAATATAGTGGTGGAGCAATATATGTAAGCGAAGACAGTGTAAACTGTATGGTGTCAAATTCCTCATTCACTTTAAATTATGTAATTGATGTCCTATCTGGTAAGGGAGGAATTATTAACTGGCTTGGAGACAATGGTACTATTTACAATTCCACATTCAGCCTTTCCTATGCAATAGAAGGTGGTGGATTGTACATCACTTCTGACAATATGAACATTACGAAATCCAACTTCTCATATCCGATTTCATTACTGCGTGGTGGATCAATTGTTGCTGACAATGCAAACAATGCTTCAATTACAGAGTGTATCTTTGATAACAGTGCGGCAATAGGTTATATCACTCCTGAAGATAAGGACTTTGGTCAAGGTGGATCAATATACTGGATTAATTCCGATAATCTTACAATATCCAACTCACAATTCAATAATACGGAATCCCATGCTGAAGGTGCAATATATCTATTGAACTGTAATAATTCCAGAATATCTAATGTATTATTCAACAATTCACTTTCAATCAAAAACGGTGGTTCAATTTCATGGGTCAATTCCACCAACGCAACTGTTGATAACTGTACATTTATCAAATCTGAAGCGTTATACAATGGTGGAGCAATTTATCTGGTTGGTATGAACGATACAATCATCAAAAATTCAACCTTTAACGCAACCATTGTTTCTAAAGCTAATGGTGGTGCAATTTATGTTGAAGGAAATGCCACTATTGCTAACAGCTCATTTGTAGATTATAGTGCCTACTTGGATTATGGTGGTGCAATTTATGTTCACAATGGAAATTCCACTATTGCTAACAGCACATTTTATGGTGAAGATGCAATATGGGTTTACAGAAACGCTACTGTAAATATAACCAGAAACAATATGACTGGATTGTATCCAAATGAGGATATTCATTACATGGAAAGGGAATATGACAACAAATATAATCCTGTTGACTATTCATTATGGAATGACGGTACAGTATATCTTGAAGACAATAACTTCGATTATGTGATATTCAACAATGGAACTATCACTTCTCAAACATACACTTATATTCTTGATAATAAAACTATCAATGCAACATGGGCTCAAAATTTCACATTCTGGGCAACTATTAAGGACGATACTGATAACAATACAATCATTTCAGTTCGTTCATTGAATACGACAAATGATGTATATCCTTATCCACAAACTCCGTACTATGATTTACCGTATAACGCAAAAAGTCTCAACGTATCCTTCCAGGGAATTTTCCACATCACTGGATTTGATACGGGATTAAAGAAAAATACTGTATATGATGGTACACTGTATGTTTTAGCACCTACAGACATTAAAATAAATGTGACACAATATAACCAAGGCGAAAAGGTTGTAATTCAGGGAATCATTACAAAGAATAATGTTCCTTTCACAGGAAATGTGACATTCAAAGTTGGAGACGATACCTTTTCAAGAAAAGTTATTGACGGTATTGCAACTTTAGAGTTGTATAATCTTTCAGCAAATACATACAGTGTCACAGCATTATATCCTGGAGATACCAATCATTTCTCCTGTGAAAATTCAACATTTTTCATTGTTGGTTTACGTGACACATGGATTAAAATTGCAATAGATAATGTTCTTTATGGACAATTGCCTGTTGCGAACATTACAACCAATGGAAATGGTACAATTATTGTTTCATTAAACGGTAGGTCTGAGAGATATAATGTAGTAAATGGTACGTATAAATTAAAATTCGACACTATATATGATCCTGGTATTTATTACATGTCAGTCATATACATAGAAGATGATTATTATGCATTCGAAACAAATCAAACGAGTTTCAATATATATAAACTGAATACGACGATTAATGTGAATACAACGAATATCACGTTTGGAGAAAATGAAATAATTAATGTGACTGTAAATGAAAATGCGTCAGGTTTCATTTCATTACGTATTGGAACTCAAATTTACACTACGTATTTAAATAATGGATCCGCACAGTTCAATATAAGTGGACTGGCTACTGGAACATACACTGCCAATGTAACCTATTATCCTAGTGATAATCACTTTAACAGAAATGTAACTACGGTCACGTTTAAAGTTAGTCCGACTAGCGATTATACATTGGACGTAAAAGTGGATGCCATTGAATTCGGACAGAATGCTACTGTCAGGGTACTTGTCCCTACAGACGCTAAAGGAAACGTAACGATTTATGTCGATGGAATCAATAAAGGAACTGTAAATGTCACCAACAGTACTGCTACATTAGTGGTTCCTGGTTTAGCCGGTGGTCAGCATGTTGTAAATGTAACTTATAACGGTGACTCCACATATGATGCTAAAGATAAAAATAATACTGTATTCATGGTCAATCCTACTAATAAATGGGATATGACTATTGATGCTGTTTACATGCCATACGGTGAATATTCAACTATCTATGTGAGAACCTCTCCGTATAATCTGACTCGTGATAATGTGACAATCACTATCGACGGCATTGATTATGTTGTTCCTATTGATGTTAACGGTAACGCTACTTTAAGATTGAATAACCTTTCAGGAGGTTCACATTCCGGATTTGTCAAATATCTCGGTGATGCAAACTATTCAGATTTAACCAAAAGGTTTGTTCCTTCAATTCCTAAGGCTACTCCTACTGTTACTTTAACAAGGGTTGGAAACAATATTATTGCTACTGTCAGCGGCAATGCAACAGGTACCGTAACATTCAATGTGAATAATGTAAAACATACAGTAGATCTTGATGGAAGAAATGCAACTTTAGTCAATAAATTGAATATCGGAACCAATTATGTCACTGCCACATATGATGGTGATGAAAATTATACGATTGCAGAAAACATAGGCACATATGAAGTTGACAAATTCAATATCACTGTTGAATTAGCAGATGTTTCAGATATTAAAGTAGACAGTCCTGTTACTTTCACTGCTACTTTGAATGACACTGTTACCGGTGATGTAATCTTCAATATCAATGGCGTTAACTACACTGCTCATGTTTCTGATGCTGATGTAGCCACTTACACTTACACTCCGGTAAATAACGCTACTTTAACTGTTGTTGCTACTTTTGCTGGCAATGATAAGTTCCACAGCAATTCCTCTGCTTCAAAACAATACACTGTTGCTAGAGTATCATCCACTGTTGGTTTAAGTGACGTTACTATTGAGGTTGGTGAAACCGCTGTAATTGAAATTAGTGTTACTGACGGTGCTACCGGCAGTGTTAATGTAACAGTTAATGGTGAAACTCAAACTGTTGGCTTGGTTGATTCTAAAGCTACTGTTTATGTATTTGATTTAGTCAATGATACTTATCCTATTGTTGTCAAATATCTTGGTGATGACAAGTATGATGTTAGCGAAAATACTGATTATAATGTATATGTAAATAAAGTTGAGGACTTTGATTTCACTGTTATTGTTTCTGACGCTAAAGTTGGAGAAAATACTACTGTAACTGTTATTGTTCCTGGTGATGCTGACGGTACTGTTACTATTAACGGTAAATCCGAAGTGGTTCATGACGGTAAAGCAGTCATTGTTTTAGATAAAGAGGTTTCTGCTGGAGATAAATCAATTACTGTTACTTTATCTGGTGATTCCAAATATAATGACACCAGTAAAGGTTATACTTATACTGTTGATAAGGCTAATTCCAATGTTTCAATTGGTGTGGAAAGCATTTACACTATCGGGGATGATGTGGTCATTATTTTAACTCCTGTTAACGGTACTGCTACTGTTACTATTAATGACAAATCTTACACTGTATCTGATAATAAAGTAACATTTAAGGCTAATGTGACTGGCAATTACAAAGTTGTTGCTACTGTTGCTGAGTCTGATAATTATTATGGATCTGGTGCTACTGCGGTCTTTGATATTGTTAAAGCTTCATCCGGATTAGAAATTGAGGTTAATGATGTTTATAAAGTTGGTGAAAAGATTGTTATTACTTTAAAACCTACCAATTCTACTGGTGAGGTCACTGTTACTATTAATGGTAAAGCTTACACTGTATCTGATAATAAGGTTACTATTGAAAATGGTTTAGCTAACGGTACTTATACTATTGTTGCTAATTTGGCTGCAGATAGCAATTACGAAGCTGCTTATAACTCTACAACATTTAAAGTCATTAAAAATGATATTACAATCAGTGTCGACGATATTTCTGAAACAATTTATGTTGATGGTCCTGTTACTATCACAGTTACTTTAAATGAGACTGTAACTGGTGATGTACTCTTCAATATTAATGGTGCTAATTACATTGTAAGTGTTTCAAATGCTAATAAAGCAACTTACACATACACTCCAGTAAACAATGCTACTTTAACTGTTGTTGCAACATTCACTGGCAATGATAAGTATAACCGCAATAGTTCTGCTCAAAAACAATTTGATGTCAATAGAATCTCTACCGATATTAATGTGACTGTTAAAACTCCTGTAACTTATGGTGATGACGCTGTTATCACAATTGAGTTAAATGTCACAATCAATACTACAGTCAAATTAAGAATTGACGGAAATGAGCATGACGTTGCATTAGTTAACGGTAAAGGAGGATATAACGCTTCAGGATTATCTAGCGGATCTCATGAAATTGCTGCAGTATTTGCTGGTGACGATAAGTATGTCGGTAGCAGTGAGTTAAAAACATTCGATATTGCTAATGCTACTTTAGTAGCTGATGTAAATGCATTGAATGTAACTGTTGAGGAAAATACTTCATTTGTCATTAGTGTTCCTGATGACTTTAAAGGAAATGTTTCAATTAAAGTTGGAGATAAAGTACTGTACAACGGAACTGTCAAATCACTGATTAATGCTGATAAATTATTATCTGGCAGTAAAACAGCTACAGCTGTATTCTATGGCGATAGCAATTATGACGAATTAACTTTAGACAATGTAGACTTCACTGTTTCAAGAGTCATTCCTGATATTACAGTAACTGTTGATGATGTAACTTATCCAAACAAAACAATTGCTGTCATTACTGTTGGAAATAAGGCTAATGGTACTGTAAATATTACAATTGGCACTCTTGTCTTTGAAGGAACTGTTACAAATGGTGCAGGTAGTGTTGATTTAACTGGCTTGTCTGCAGGTAGCAAAGTTGCAAATGTTGAATTCTTCACTGATGATGATTACAATGATAATGCAACTGCTGGTGCTAAATTCACTGTAAACAAAGCAAATTCAACCATAGTTATTGATGTCGAGAAAGTCTATCTCTACAATGATACTATCATAATCAATTTAACCGCTACCGGTTCTGACGGTGCTGTTAATGTAACTATCAACGGTAAAGTTTATCCTGTAAATGCTGATAAACAAATTGTAATTGAAGATATTGCTGCTGGTGAATACACAATTATTGCTAATTTGGCCGCTAATGAAAATTACGCTGCAGCTGTCAATTCAACAACATTTAAAGTTAAACCGGCTGAAACTAGCATTACTATTGACGTTGATTCAGTTTACAAAGTCGGTGATGACATTGTAGTTACTTTAAACCCAGTCAATTCAACTGATTTGACTGTTACAATCAACGGCAAAGAATATGATGTCGTTAACAATAAAGTGACTATTACTGGTGGTCTTGAAGCTGGTGATTACATTGTTAATGCTGTTTTAGCAGGAAATGAAAACTACACAGGATTCAATGCATTCGCTTCATTTAAGGTTGTTAAACTAAATTCAACTCTTGAATTGGAAGTGGATAACATTAATGTCGGTGATTCTGAAATCATAAACATTACTTTAGGCGACATTACGGCAGTGGTATTGGTTGATGTGAATAACAAAGGATATTATGTAAACATTACCAATGGACAAGGTCAATTGGTTCTTGATGATTTAGAAGCCGGAGAATATAAAGTTACTGTCAAATTCTCAGGTGATGAGACATATAATGCAAATGCTACTGACGGTTCATTCGTAGTATCAAAAGTTAAAGATTACGACTTTGACGTGGATATTGCTTACGGAGATAACGGTACTGTAATTCTTGATGTTACACTTCCTGATGATGCAACTGGTGAATTAAATATTACTGTTGATGGAAAATCAATGATTGTGCCTGTCACAAACGGAACAGTCAGTATTCCTGGTCTAGAACCTGGCAAACATGAAATTAATGTCACTTATCTTGGTGATAACAAGTATGACAAGAAATCTGATGCCGATACAGCAGATGTTCCAAAATGGGATAACTATTCATTACCTCTCATAACCGAGGACATTACCTATGGTGATGATGAAACAATCACTGTCATTGTTCCGGACGATGCAACAGGCAAAGTAAACATAACTGTTGACGGAAAACTAAACGAAGTTGAAATCAAAGATGGAAAAGCAGTCTTAACATTAGATAAACTTTCTGCTGGTGAACATGTAGTCGATATTGCATATGAAAGTGCAAAATATGGATTGAAAACAAATGGCACAAAATTCAATGTGGACAAATCATCAGAATTTGAAATGGACGTTGAAGTTGATGATAATAATATCGTTGTTACACTTCCTGATGATGCAACCGGAAATCTGACTATTATGATTGATGGAGAAAAATACACTGTAGTTGACGTGACTGGTGCTTCTACAAGCGCAGCACTTCCTAAATTAGATCCTGGAAATCACACTATTGAAGTAATCTACTCTGGTGATGATAATTACACTCAAGCATCTAATTACACAGTTGTAGAAACTCCAAGAATTGATGATTATTCAATGAATTTAACTTCTGAAGATATAATTGAAGGTCAAACTGAAGAAATTACTATAGAATTGCCGGCTGATATTAATGGCATTGTTGCTGTTGACGTTGGTGGCATAGGATACTATGTAAACATTACAAACGGTCATGGCAAACTGCATGTTGCAGGCCTAAGTGCCGGAAATTACATAGCTACTGTCAAATATCTTGGTGATAATAAATATGCAGATTTAACGAATTCAACTAAATTCACAGTTAAAGCTAAACAAAACCCGGACATTGATGTTGATATTAAAGATGGTTCTATTGAAATTACTCTTCCTGAAAATGCTACCGGTGAGGTAACTGTTGTTATTGACGGTGAAAATTACACCTTCTATAACATTACAGAAGACTCCAACAGAACTATTGTAGTCAATACAACTGGAATGCTTCCGGGCAACCACACTGTAGATGTAATTTACTCTGGTGATGACAACTACAGCAACAAAACCGTTTCAACTTCATTTGAAGTTCCTAAAGTTGATAATTATGACATAAATGTTTCCGCTGCTGTGGATGGCCGTGACGTAACTATTACTGTTGAGTTACCTGAAAACGCAACGGGTCTTGTACTGATTGATATTAATGGTGCAGGATATTATGCTAACGTTACTGATGGCAAAGCAACCTTAACAATAAAAGACATGGCTAATGGTGATTATGAAGCTGTTGTTACCTATTTGGGTGATGATTATTATGCTTCCAAATCCAATTCAACTGAATTCACTGTGGAAGCTAAAGTAACTCCGGTAATGAATGTTGATGTTGATGTTTTAGAAAATTCAACTGATGCGATTGTTAATGTTGAGCTACCTGAGGATGCCACGGGTAATGTGACTGTTGTAGTTGACGGTAAAGTCTACAATGTCACTGATGTGGCCGGTGGATTGACAACCATTGAATTGAATGATTTAACTCCGGGCAATCATACTATTGAGGTAATCTATTCTGGTGATGAGGAATACACTCAAGCATCCAATTACACTGTTGCAGAAATTCCAAAAATCACGGATTATGAATTCGACTTGTCTGCATTCGACATCAAATATGGAGACAATACAAACATTACAGTCAGATTGCCTGATGATGTAAACGGAGTTGTCTTAATTGATCTGGATGGAATCGGATATTATATCAACATTACAAACGGTATCGGATCATTAGAATTGCCAATTGATTTGGCTCCGGGTGAATATGATGTCACCGCAACATATAAAGGAAATGATAAATACGATTCCAAAGTTGTCACGGATTCATTTAAAGTAGTTAACAGTCAAACAAACATGACTGTTGAAGTTAAAGATGGCAAAGTCATTGTTGAATTACCTGAAGATGCAACAGGAAATGTAACAATTACTATTGATGGTAAAGATTACACTGCTCCTGTGGAAAACGGTAAAGCTGTATTGGATCTTCCTGAATTGGAACCTGGTGATTATGAAGTTGTCGCAAAATATCCTGGAGACGACAAATATGCTCCAGCTACAAATTCAACTTCATTCAATGTTCCTAAGATTTCAGATTATCCAATAGAAATCGCTAAAGACGATGATGAATTAGTGGTCACTCTTCCTGAGGATGCAACCGGTAATGTTACAGTCACCGTTGGCGGTAAGGATTACACTGTTCCTATTAAGGATGGCAAAGCCATAGTGGATATTTCTGATTTGGAACCTGGTGATTATGATGCTGTTGTAAATTATGCTGGTGATGATAAGTATAATCCTTCATCAAATTCAACTTCATTCAATGTTCCTAAGATTTCAGATTATCCTATTGATGTTGTTCAGGACGGCGATGAATTAGTTATCACAGTTCTTGAGGATGCAACAGGTAATGTTACAGTCAATATTGGTGGTAAGGATTACACTGTTCCTATTGAAAATGGTGTTGCCAAATTGGACATTTCTGACTTGCCTGCAGGTGATTATAATGCTAAAGTCACATATCCTGGAAATGACAAATATGCATCAAAAACAGTGAATGCAAATGTTTCTGTTACCCGCAGTCTTGTAATCACTGCTCCGGATGTCATAAAGTATTACTCAGGTCCAGAAAGGTTTGTCATCTACACCAAGGACAATAATGGTAATAATGTGGATAATATCACTCTAACTATTACTATTAACGGCGTTCCTTACACCAGAGTAAGCAGCAACGGCCAAGCATCACTTGCATTAAACCTCGGTTGTGGAAACTACACTGTCACTGTTGACTTTGCAGGTAATGAAGAATTCAAAGCTCAAACTGTTGAATCTCATGTTGAAGTTTTACACACAATCTATGCAAATGACGTATTGAAAGTTTATAGAAACGACACCCAATACTGGGCTTTATTCCTAGACAGCCAAGGCAATCCTTTAGCTGATACTGAAGTGTCTTTCAACATCAATGGTGTCATCTATTATCGTATAACAAACGGAACCGGTTGGGCTAGATTGAATATTAATCTTCAAGAAGGTAAATACATTTTAACTGCAACCAATCCTGTTACTGGTGAAATGAGATCAAATAATGTCACTGTATTTAATTTATTCGAATCCAGTGATTTGGTCAAACATGATAGAAACGATTCTCAATTTGTCATCCGATTACGTGCGTCTGATGGAAATTGGGCTGGAGCTGGCGAAGAGGTGACTTTCAATATTAATGGTGTATTCTACACAAGATACAGTAACGAAACAGGACATGTGAAATTAAATATTAATCTCGCTCCTGGTGAGTATATTATCACTACATACTATAAAGATGCAAGTAAAGGAAATCAGGTCACTGTACTTCCTAGATTAATCACTTCTGATTTGGTAATGACTTATGGTGACGATTCAGTTTTCGTTGCTAAGACTTTAGATGAAAAAGGAGATATTGCTCCTCATCAGGAAGTCACACTTAACATCTACGGAATTATCTATAATCTCACTACAGACAACAATGGTGAGGCCAAAATACACATTAACTTGCAAGCAGGCCAATATCTAATCACTTCCCAGTATCTGTTTGAAGTGCAGTCAAATACTGTAACAATTAGGGAATGATTATTTCCCTTAATTTTTATTTTTTTTCAAATTCTAATTCTTGTAATTTTATTTTTACTTTTTGATTTTAGACTAAGTTCATTAAATTATTTTTATTCTAGCTATTGTTTATATTTTATTAAAATTATTATTAATTTGTTCATTATTTTTTATTTTTTCTATAAGTTCTTCTTTTATTTTTAAAAATAAAATTTATATAATGGTTTTGTCAAAAATATATCTCACTATTTAAATTGAAAAAATGATTGAGGTAGATTTGTTTGAAAAAGACATGTATGTTGGTTTTTACATGTTTATTAATCATCATTTCACTTTCAGCAGTTTCTGCTAGTGACACTATTGATAATCAGACATTAACGTCTGGCATTGATGGAATAAGCATGTTAGAAATTAATTCAAATGAAGTAATATTGACTTCAATGGATGAAGTTGATAATGAAAGTGATGTGTTAGGGGAATCACTTTCAAATGATAATGTATTAAGTGATGGGGATGGTGGTTCATTCAAGGATCTTAATGACTTAATAAACGGAGATGCTACTAAAACATCAATTACTCTTCAGGGGGATTATGTTTTTGATAGTTCAAAGGATGCTGATTATGTTAATGGTATTGTAATTGACAGACAATTGACAATTATTGGTAACGGATTCACTATTGACGCTTCAAATCAGGCGAGGATATTCCAAGTTTCATCTTCAGTGCAGTTATCTAATATCACATTCAAAAATGCTAATGCATTAACTGGCAGTGGTGGTGCTATCTATATGGATGGAGCTTCAGACTGTATTGTAAAAAATTGTACTTTCATAAATAACACAGCAGCTGCTGATGGTGGTGCAGTATTCATGCAGAATTCCAATGGTGACTTTAAAAACATAACATTCACTTACTGTCACTTTGAAGGAAACAATGCGTCCGGTGATGGTGCTGCTGTCAAATTCCTTAAGGATGCATACAATTGTACAATCGAATACTCCAATTTCATAAACAACTATGCATTTGGAGATGGTGGTGCGGTATTCTTTAATGGTACTAACGGCACTATAAAATCAGTATACTTTAAGGACAACACTGCTGGAGACGACGGTGGTGCTATATTCTGGCAAGGAACCTACGGTTCCATAGACACTGTAAAATTCATTAATAATAATGGTATAAGTCTTTTATATGGTAAACAGTCAAGTTCCAGAGGAGGAACAATCTGTCTTACAGGAGATAAAATTCTTCTTACTAATTCAAGTTTTAAAACAAGCTCTGTAACTACTGATGTGACTGATGTTTCCAAATTAAACGGTGGAGCAGTATTCGTTACAGGTAATGATGTAAATATTACTAAAACATCATTCGATGACTGTTATTCAATAAATACAGGTGGTGCTATCCATATCATAGGTAACAATACTCTTATTTCCGGATGTAACTTCACAAATTGTGTCGCTGATGCGAATGGTGGTGTCATTTATGTAACCGGAAACAATGCAAATATCACACGTTCCAATTTCAGTAAAAGCCATGCTGCATTAGGTGGTGCAATTTATGTGAATGGTGAATCTGCTGATATAGGATACTGTAATTTTGATGAAAATTATGCAAATGGTGGAGGAGCTTTATTCTGGGCTGGACAAAGTTCCGGAGACGTCATACAATTTTCCAACTTCACCAAAAACAGAGCTATCTCCGGTGATGGTGGTGCAATATACTGGAGTAGTAACGGTAATTTGGGTTTGATTTTAAATTCCACATTTAAGGAAAATTATGCTTATGAAAGCGGTGGTGGAATTTACTGGACCAAAAGTTCTAACGGCACAGTCGAATACTCCACATTTATAGCTAATAGGGCAGAAGGTAATGGTGGAGCATTATTCTGGAATGGTGTGAACGGTACTGTTGAAAAATCCTTATTTGAAAATAATTATGCTGCAGGTTTACGTTCTCACCAAAATTACGCTGGTGGTGGAGCAATTTCCTGGAGTGCAGTAAACGGACTTTTCGACAGATGTGATTTTATAAATAACACTTCCCCATACCATGCAGGTGTTGTATATGGTAAGGATGCTAAAAATCTTACAATAAACTATTGTAACATGATAAATAACAGTGCTTCTGAAGGTGCTGGCGGAGTTTTATATTTCGAAACAAGTGAAGGGGTTCACTTTTATAATTCCAATTTCACAAATAACTATGCCCGCAGTGCCGGTGTTCTTCAGTTCAACTTAAAGTGTGACAATGCAGATATTATAAACTGTACATTCACAGATAATCATGCATTGGAATATGGTGCTGTCAGTTGGAATATTAACAATGGTTTAATCTATAATTCAACTTTTATTCACAATTATCTGTTTGATTTAGTAGGTTCAAAAGACCACCACGCAGGTGCTGTCAGTTTCGGCGGATCATATAATACTATTGATGAGTGCAGATTTATCAACAATACTATTGATGGATCTACTTTTGCAAATTCAAATGAATGTTTCGGTGCTGCTGTTTATTATTCAGCTTCCAATTCAAAAATAATCAACACTAATTTCACCGGAAACTACAATACTGGTATTGCTGGGGCTCTTTTCATCACTGTCGCATATGCTGAAGCGCATGATTTGAGATTCATAAATAACACTGCAACTACTGGTGGTGCTATTACTCTTAGAAATAAAAATGGGGCTCCTGTTTTCACAGACTTATACAATATGTACTTTGAAAACAATTCTGCTCAATATGGTGGTGCAATAAACTGTGAAGGTATTGCTGACTGTAGTGTATATAATGCTACTTTTGTAACTAATCATGGATATGAAGGCGGAGCAATCAGATGGACAGGAACCAGAGGACATATTTATGACTGTAATTTCACGGATAATAAGGCCGATTTATCAAATTATGGTTCATGGGCTATTGGTGGTACTATTCACTGGTCCGGAAGTGAAGGTATTTTAGAAGATATCAATATTAATAAAAGTTATTCAGTAAAATATGGCGGATCAATCACTTGGACAGGTAATACAGGTACTTTGAAAAATATCAATATCACCAATTCCTCTGCAGGAACTAATGCGGGAGGATTGTATATTAAAGGTAGTTCGGTAACTCTTTCAAATTCCAATTTGGATAGTTGTTCAGCTACAATTAATTCAGGTGGTGTCGCAGGATCAATAATGGTTGATGGCGGTAGTTATGTAACATTAAACAATATCAATATTACTAACTCACATTCTAAAAGTAATGCAGGTGCTATTCAGTGGACAGGTAATTTCGGTACTCTGCAAAATGTTAATATCACTAATTCTTCTGCAGGAGTTAATGGTGGTGCAATATTAATATCAGGAACCATAACAAACACAATTACAAACTCCAATTTCACAAACACTTCAGCTAAAAACGGCGGTGCTATTTATATCACTGGTAACACTAATAATGGAAACAATCGTGTCACAGTAAGCAAATCATTATTCAACATGTCTAAAGCTAGTGCTGAAGGTGGAGCAATTTATTCAGAATCATACAATACCTTAATCGAGCTTTCAAACTTCACAGACTGTACTGCAGGCACCAATGGTGGTGCGATTGTAATCGCAAGAGCTAATCAGAATATCAACAATTGTACCTTTGATGGAAACAACGCTACCCAAAAAGGTGGTGCAATATACGTTAAACAGGTATTGGACATCACTATTAGTGATTCAACATTTACAAACTCTCATGCGTATGATGGTGGTGCTATTTACAACTTAGGTTCTTCAGGTGCTTCTTTAAAGATTTTAAACTCAACATTCATTAAAAACATCGCAACCCACAACGGTGGTGCGGTTTATTATATTGTGGATAATGCAAATGCACGTACTAAAGTGACCTATAGGGACTTCAATAAGTTCGATGGTGAAGGAGTCATTAAGGATGGAAGAACTACACTCAACATGACAGCAAACGGCGCTACCTATGAAAATGTAATCTACACTTCCTTATTTGAAGATAATGAAGATTACTTATTCAATGTAACAACTGTAGTTGATTCTGTTTCACCGATAGCTATTGTTACAATCTCCAATCCTAAGGATATTGATAAACAAAGTCTTAATATTGTAATTAAATTAACATCAGCAGACGATAACAGGACAATTACAATAACCAAATCAAATTATGCAAATTATTTCAATGTTGAAGACAATTCATTCAATGTAAACTTCTATAATTTGACTCAGGAGACAACATACAAAGTAACTGTAGGATTTAAAGATAATTATTACATGTATAAGGAGAATGTCACAACAATCGATGTGGGTGATTACACAACTAAAAAAGGAGACTTCGAAATCCTTCAGGATTTAATTGAAAAGGCTATTGGCGATGGTAAAAATTTCATTGACTTAACAAGAAACTACCAGTACACTCCTACATTGGATAAATACTGCATGAACATTACAGACTTGGCAGGCCTTGAAAACTTTACAATCAACGGTCACGGATATGTTATCGATGCATTGGACTTCTGTAGAATATTCAATATTACTGCAGATAATGTGAACATAAACAATGTCACTTTCATCAACGGTGATGCCAGCGGTTCAACTTCCGATGATATTAATAAAGGTGGAGCATTATTCTGGGCTGGTAAAAACGGTGTTTTATCTGGTGTAGTATTCAGGGATAATGCTGCTGAGTATGGTGGAGGTCTTTACTTCAATTCCACAGCAGATAACTGTAAAATAATCAATTGTCAGTTCTTCAATAATGATGCTGATGAAAACGGTGGTGCTATAGACTGTAATGCTACCCGTATGAATCTGACAAATACATTATTCGAAGAAAATTATGCAAATGTCGGAGCAGCATTATGTAGGGAAGAAAGAGCAACCGGAGGTTTCGGTTACAACAACACATTCAACTATAATCACGCGGTAACTGCAGGAGCTGCTCTTGCTTGGATCAAATCAGAAAGCATTACAATCGACAAATACACTTTCGTCGGGAACACCGCAGGATATAGTGGTGGTGCAATTTATGTCGGTCAGGGCAGTGGAAACTGTACAGTAAAATTCTCCACTTTCATAGACAATTACATAACCAGTCAGGAAGATGGTCATGGTGGAGCTATTGAATGGTATGCTGCTAACGGAACCGTCCTTAATTCAACTTTCAGAGGTAACTATGCACCTACTGGTGGAGCAATTTATGTTGGAAGTGAATCCGGTCAAATCAATATAACTCACTCAGGATTTTTAGCAAACTATGCTTATAAGCTCGGTGGAGCTATTGATATTGTCGGTTCATCAATTGCAATCAACAATTCATACTTCAGAGAAAATTACGCACCTGACGGAGGAGCCATATTTGTCGGAGGTAAAGGTCATGATAATTTTGTTTATTTATCTTACTTTACTGGAAACAATGCAACCAGTGGTTGTGGTGGAGCTATTAGTTGGAATGCAACAACTGGTGTAATATATGACTCCAATTTCACAAACAACAATGCTTTGTATGGTGGTGCTATTTATATTGGAGGTACATCACCTAACAGTGAAATCAATAATGTAATTTTCAAAGGAAACAATGCAACATTCAATGGTGGTGCTATAGACTGGAATGCAACCGGAGGAAGACTTTTCAATACAACATTCATAGAAAATTATGCTGGCCAATATGGTGCTGCATTATGTAGGGAAGCCAATGCTACTGGAGGTAGCGGTAAAAACAATACATTCATTGCAAATCATGCTGGTATCGGTGGAGCAGCTTTAGGTTGGATTGAATCTGCTAGAATCACAATTGATGATTATCATTTCTACAACAACACTGCTGATGTTCATGGTGGAGCAATATATATCGGAAACAACAGTGACAACTGTACTATCAAGAATTCCATCTTTGAGGGCAATACTGTTCCTTTAAACGGTAACATTGAATTAGGTTTCGGTGGTGCTATTGTATGTATCGGTCACAATACCACTGTCATCAATTCCAATTTCACAAAAAATAAAGCAACCAATGGTGGTGCAATTTACGCTTCAGGTGCTTCAGGTAACACTAACATTACTGACGCAATATTCAAAGATAACTATGCAACATATACTGGTGGAGCTATTGCTTTAAGAGCTTCTGCAGTATCAGTAAACAATACCAAATTCTATAATAACACTGCAGCTGACGGTGGTGCATTATATGTTGGAGGTACAGGTATCACTAACTTTGTCTACTTGTCAGACTTTGAAAATAACACTGCTACTAACGGTAATGGTGGTGCAATTAATTGGGTGGCTTCTGCAGGTGAAATCATCGAAAGTAACTTCACCAACAACTCAGCAACCTATGGTGGAGCACTATATCTTGGTGGTAATGCAGCTAACAGCCGCATTGTTAATGTAACATTTGACAATAACTACGCATCCAAAAACGGTGGTGCTATTGACTGTAACGCTAAAAACATGACTCTCTTGGATACTTTATTCATAAATAACGTTGCTGATGAGTATGGTGCTGCTTTATGCAGAGAATTCAACGCTACTGGAGGTAGTGGTAAAAACAACACATTCACTGCAAATCATGCAGGCATTGCCGGAGCAGCCTTGGCCTGGATGGATTCAGTCGGCATTAAAATTAATGATTATCACTTCTACAACAACACTGCAGGCCTGATGGGTGGTGCAATCTATGCTAATCCTGGAAGTGACAACTGTACTATTAATAATTCAGTATTTAAAGGAAACAAAGTCCTTGATGTAGAAAATGGTCTTGGTGGTGCAATTGATTTTGCTTCAGCTAATGCTACATTATTAAATTCAAACTTCACAGAAAACACAGCCGCATTTGGTGGTGCATTGAATGTGGAAAGTAATGGCGGAAGCACCTATGTTAACAATTCAAGGTTTGAGGATAATAAGGCTTATGTCCATGGTGGTGCTATACACCTTCAGGCTTCATCAGTAACATTAAACAATACGATATTCTATGAAAACGAAGCTAATAATGGTGGAGCACTCTTTGTCGGAGGAGCAGGTCTTACAAACTATGTTTATAATTCAAACTTTGAAAACAACACTGCAAACGACGGACATGGTGGAGCTATTAACTGGCTCGCTTCAGAAGGCCACATTATAGCATCCAATTTCACAGGAAACACTGCTGGTGTTGGTGGAGCAATATACCTTAATGGTAATTCAAGTAACAGCCGTATTGTTAATGTAACATTCAGGCAAAACTCCGCTAAGCATAATGGTGGGGCTATTGACTGGAATGCTACCGGAGGTCAGCTGTACAATACCACATTCATAGGAAACACTGCAGAATACGGTGCAGCATTATGTAGGGAAAACAATGCAACCGGAGGATCAGGCAGAAACAACACATTCATTGCAAATCACGCATACAAATCCGGTGCAGCTCTTGCATGGTTGGGTGCTAAAGGCATTTCCATCAATACTTATTACTTCTACAACAACACTGCAGATATAAGTGGTGCTGCAATATTTGTTGGTGATGATAGTGACAACTGTAAAGTAATCAACTCCAAATTTGAGAACAACACTGTTTTCACTGGCCGTGGTGGAGACATTGATATTGTAGCTTCAAATGCAACTATTATCAATTCCACTTTCAAAAACAGTATATCCTTGCATGGTGGTTCAATTTACATTGGTGATGATTCTCACAATGATTCAATCATCAATTCATCATTCACATCCGCTCGTTCATTAAACGATGGTGGTGCTATCGAAGTGCATGGTGACAACTTCAATGTTTCCAATTCCAATTTCACAGCATCATTCAGTTTAAGTGAAGGTGCAGCTATTGCAGGTTATGATATAGAAAATGTCACAATTGCAAATTCCATATTCAAATATGGTGTTGCAGCAGGTGCTCAGGATATTTATGGTAATTCTCATGGTGAAGGTGGAGCAATATACTTGGAAAACTCCAAAAACTTCAATGTAACTAATTCCACTTTCATTAAAAACGAGGCTCGTGCTCACGGTTCATCCATTTCAACACTCAACTGTAATGACACTAACATTTATAATGTGACATTCAAAGGTGAAACCGGAGGATATGGTGTTATTTCAATCGTGGATTCTTATAATGCTACTATCCAGCTTGCTTCATTCAACTACACAGGTTCCATTTATGAAGGTGGTGCAATATACATTAAGAACTCCAATGCAACAGTCAAAGATTCCTCATTCAATGACACTAAAGCAGGATGGGGCTATGGTGGTGCAATCTATGTTGACGGTAATGCAACTATGGATAATCTAACATTCAAAAACTACATGGCTTCAAAAGAAATCGGATCTGCAATTTACTTCAAGTCCGGAAACTCCACTTTAGATAATTCCAAATTCAATGGTACAGATTCAATATGGATTAATAAAGATGCTACAGTACATTTAACTAAAAATAATGTCACTGATGCTTCAGAAGGTACTTATGCTGTATGGGATGAAGGTAAATTATATCTTGACGGCAATAATTTCGATAGTCCAATTTATGTAAACAACGGTACAATCGAAACCCAAACCTACACTTACATGCTGGATAACAAAACATGGAATACAACCATAAATGATACATTTGAGTTCTGGGCATCAATATTTGATGATAACAATAACACAATCATTTGTGTTGATTCATTAAATTCAAGCAATCAGCTATATCCTGATAGCAGTTATGTAATGCCTTATAATCACATTACTCTTAAAACATATCTCCAAGGTGTATTCTATTTAAGAGCATTCGATGATCACTTGAAGATGAATCAAAAATATAATGGTACATTGTATGTTAGAGCCAATACCAAAATGGACTTAACCTATTCTGATGTTAGCAAAGAAACAATTACAATCACTGCTGTTATTCATGACAAGGTTACTTTCCCTATTGGAGGCAATGTAACCTTTAAAATGGGTGATAGAAGTTATGTAGCTACTGTTCTTGAAGGCGGTATTGCTACTTGGACTCTAAACAATCTTACTGCTGGAATTTATACCGTAACTGCATCATACTCTGGTGATGACCTGTACTGGCCATGTGATAACAGCACTCAATTTGAAATTAAGCTACGCAAGACCATTATTTCTCTTCAGGTCAATAATGTTACTTACGGCAGCCAGACTATTGCTCTTGTCACTACAAACGCAAACGGAACCGTAATATTTTCAATCAATGGTAAATCATTAGGAGCAAGAATCATTGATGAGGATGGTAAAATCAGCTTAACTGTACCTTATTTATTGGATCCGGGAGTATATTCAATGAATATTATTTATCCTGGAAATGAGTACTATGAATTCACAATGAACAACACTACATTTGATGTTTACAAGGTTAACACAACAGTTAAAGCAGTACCGTTTGAACAGATTAAAGTCGGTGACAAAGAGGTCATTGTAGTTCAAGTCAATGAAAATTCAGCTATTAGAAACGCATCTGGATTTGTAAAAATCACTATTGGTGATGAAGAATATTACAAAACATTAAACAGTACTGGCGGAGCTAAATTCAACATTCATGACCTTGAAAAAGGTGATTATAACAATATTAAAGTAGAATATCTTGGTGATGACTATTTCAATGGAAATTCAACTGAAACCTCATTCACTGTAGGTCAAAGCGAAGATTATGTGATAAGTGTCATCCCTGAAAACATAACTTATGGCGAAAATGCTACAATTATTGTGGTTGTGCCTGATTCAGTAACTGAAAACGTTATAATCTATGTAGATGATGAAAAATATAACAGAACTGCTGAAAATGGAATAGTCAAATTGGTTGTTTCTGGATTAACTGTTGGAAATCATGTTGTAAATGTAACTTATCCTGGTGACGATAAATGGGCATTGAAATACAACAACGGAACATCATTCAAAGTAACAGGAACTGCTGATTACAACATTAACTTGACAGTAACTCCTGATGAATACGGTAAAGACACTGTAATTACTGTTGAAGTTCCTAAAGATGTTACTGAAAACATTACTATCAGCGTTGATGGCATAAACTATTCAAGAAAAGCTAATGCGCAAGGTATTGCTACATTAACATTAAACAACTTGACTGGCGGTACACATTCAGTCATTGCAACATATGGCGGAGACAGCACATACTTGAAAAAATCAAATGCTACAACATTTGCTGTTGACCCTGCAGCTTCAAGTATTGATGTTGAGTTTACAACACCTCAAAATGTTGATGATGATGTAACAGTAACCGTAAGAATGGAACAGGAAATAAACGCAAATGTGACATTAAACATTAACGGTCAAAACTACACTGTAAAATTAACAAATGGTGTTGGATCATACGTTGTTTCAGGATTGGCTAACAACACTTACAATGTAAAAGCCATATTCAGCGGAAATGAAAATTACACTGCTTCAAATTCAGCTGTTAAACAATTAGCTATTAACAAACTCACATCAGAAGTTAATGTAACCAATGTGACTATTGAAGTAGGTCAAACTGCTGTCATTAAAATTAATGTAACTAAAGGCGCTACAGGTAATGTCAGCGTTACTGTTGACGGTAAAACTCAAATTATAGGTTTGGTTGACTCTAATGCTATTGCTTATGTCTCAGGATTAACTAACAGAACTTATGATATTACTGTTAAATATCTTGGTGATGGCAAATATCAAGCTTCAGAGAACTTAACTCAGAAAGTTATGGTTAATAAAATCGAAGACTTTGATTTCACTGTCATTGTTTCTGATGCTAAGGTTGGAGAAAATACTACTGTGACTGTCATTGTTCCTGGCGATGCTGACGGTAATATTACTATCGGTGATAAGACAGCTAAGGTTAAAGACGGTAAGGCAACAATTGTATTGGATAAAGAAACTGTTCCTGGTGATAAGGAAATCACTATAAGCTATGCTAATGGTTCCAAATACCATAATACCAGTAAAACTCATACTTATGATGTTGATAAGCCTAATTCAAATGTTTCAATCAGTGTAGAAAGTATCTTCACTATTGGTGACGATGTTGTCATTACTTTAACTCCTGTAAACGGCACTGCTAGTGTAAAAATCAATGGTGAAACATATGCAGTCAATAACAATCAGGTTACTTTCAAAGCAAACGTGACTGGTAATTATAAAGTAGTTGCCACTATTGCCGAATCCGATGATTGTTATGGATCCAGTGCTAGTGCAGTGTTTGATATTGTTAAAGCTTCATCCGCAATTTCCATTGAAGTTAATGATGTTTATAGAGTTGACGATACTATTGTTATAACTTTAACTCCAACTAACTCAACTGGTAAAATCACAGTTAGCATTAATGGCAAACCTTACACAGTTTCAGATGATAATACGGTCACTATTAATGATGGTTTAGCTAATGCTACTTACACTATCGTTGCTAATGTGGATGCTGATGACAATTATGAATCTGCTTACGGTGTTGCTACATTTGAAGTCATTAAAAAGGATATTGCTATTGATTTAGTAGATGTTTCTGATATTAAAGTTGGCAGTCCTGTCACTATAACTGCTAATTTAAATGAAACTGTTACAGGCAAAGTGATATTCAATATTAATGGTGCAAATTACACAGTATATGTTTCAAATGCAAATGCTGCTAGTTACATTTACACTCCTGTAAACAATGATACCTTATCAGTTGTAGCTACATTTGAAGGTAATGACAAATATAATGCAAATCACAGCGAAATGTCTGTTGAAGTATCTAAAGTTAATGATTACGATTTCGATGTTGAAATCACTCTTGGAAATAATGGTACTGTAATACTCATTATAACTGTTCCTGATGATGCAACAGGTGATTTAAACATAACTGTTGATGGAAATTCAACTATTGTTCCTGCTGTTAATGGAACCATATTCATAATTAATGGATTGGAACCTGGTGAACATGATATTAATGTAACTTTCATAAATGATACTAAGTATGATGATGGATCTCAAAACAATACTGTAAATGTTCCAAAATGGGATAATTATTCCTTACCTGTATTCGTTCATGATATTACTTATGGTGGTGTTGAAACAATAACGGTCATTGTTCCTGATGATGCTACCGGTAAAGTCAATATAACTGTTGATGGCAAATTAAATGAAGTTCCAATTGATGGTGGAAAAGCAATTTTAGTATTAAATAACCTTTCTGCTATTGAACATATAGTTGATGTAGCATATGAAAGTGAAAAATATGCATATAAAACAAATAGCACAAAATTCCTTGTAAATAAAACATCAGAATTTGACATGGGTGTTGAAATAATTGATGATAAAATCAATATAACACTACCTGAAAATGCAATGGGAAATGTAACTGTTATTATCGATGGTAAAGTTTACAATATAACTAATATTACTGAAATTTCTACTATCATTGAATTAAATAATATCACTCCAGGAAATCATACTGTTGAGGTAATTTATTCAGGTGACGGCAATTACACTAATAAGACTGTTATAACATCATATGAAGTTCCTAAGATTAGTGGCTATTCAATGAATTTGACTTCTGAAAATATTACTGTTGGTCAGGTTGAGGATATTGTGATTGAGTTTCCTGGTGATATTAATGGTATTGTTGCTGTTGATGTTGGTGGTGTTGGATATTATGTAAATATTACAAATGGTAACGGTAAATTATCCATTGCTGGTCTAGCTGCCGGTGATTACACTGCTGTTGTCAAATATCTTGGTGATGATAAGTATAGTGATGCAACTAACTCAACCAAATTCACAGTAAAATCTAAAGAATCCAGTAATGTTAACGTCAGTGTTGATAATGGCACTGTTGTGATTACCTTGCCTGAAAATGCTACTGGTAATGTGACTGTTGTTATTGATGGTGAGAATTATGCTTTCTATAACGTTACTGAAGGCTCCAATAGAACTATTGTTGTTAATGTGACTGATTTGCTTCCTGGCAATCATACTGTTGAGGTAATCTATTCTGGTGACGGTAACTACACTGGTGAAAATATTACAGTTCCATTTAACGTTCCTAAAGTTGATGATTATGAAATGAATGTTACTGCCGTAGTTGATGGCCGTGATGTAACAATCACTGTTAATTTACCTGAAAATGCAACTGGTGTCATATTGCTTGATGTTAACGGCACTGGTTATTATGCAAACATCAGCGGTGATAAGGCAATCCTAACATTAAAAGATGTATCTGGAGGACAATATTCTGTTGTCGCTACTTATCCTAGTGATGATTACTATGCATCCAAATCCAATTCAACCAGTTTCACTGTAGATGCTAAGGTCACTCCTGTGATGAATGTTACTGTGGATGTTGCTGAGAACTCTACTGATGTTAATGTTACTGTAGAGTTGCCTGGTGATGCTTCTGGTAATGTGACTGTAATTATTGATGGTAAAGTATATAATGTCACAAATGTTACTGGCGGATCAGTTGTTGTTGAAGTGAATAATTTAACTTCAGGTAATCACACGGTTGAGGTTATTTATTCAGGTGACGCTAATTATACTTCCGTAACTAACTATGCTGCTGTTGAAGTTCCTAAGATTAGTGGTTATTCAATGAATTTGACTTCTGAAAATATTACTGTTGGTCAGGTTGAGGATATTGTGATTGAGTTGCCTGGTGATATTAATGGTATTGTTGCTGTTGATGTTGGTGGTGTTGGATATTATGTAAATATTACAAATGGTAACGGTAAATTGTCTGTTGCTGGTTTAACTGCCGGTGATTATACTGCTGTTGTCAAATATCTTGGTGATGATAAGTATGGCGATGCAACTAACTCAACTAAATTCACAGTTAAAGATAAGCAAAGTGCTGATGTTAACGTCAGTGTCGATAATGGTACTGTTGTGATTACCTTGCCTGAAAATGCTACTGGTAATGTGACTGTTGTTATTGATGGTGAGAATTATACTTTCTATAACGTTACTGAAGGCTCCAATAGGACTATTGTTGTTAATGTGACTGATTTGCTTCCGGGTAATCATACTGTTGAGGTAATCTATTCAGGTGACGGTAACTACACCAATGAGACTGTTGTAACTCCTGTTGAAGTTCCTAAAATCGATAATTATGATGTAAACGTTTCTTCTGTTGTCGACGGCAATGATGTGACTATTACTGTTGAATTGCCTGAAAATGCTACTGGCGTCGTTTTCATCGATATTGGTGATGTAGGATATTATGCTAATGTAACTGATGGAAAAGCATCTGTAACATTAAAAGACATGCCTAACGGAGATTACACCGCATCAGTTACTTATTTAGGTGATGACAACTATGCTTCAAAATCCAATTCAACTGATTTCGTTGTGGATGCTAAAGTTACTCCAAATATGAATGTAACTGTGGATGTTGGTGAGAATTCAACTAGTGCAAACATCACTGTTGAATTGCCTGGTGATGCCACTGGTAATGTGACTGTTATCGTTGATGGCAAGATTTATAATGCCACCAATGTCACTGGCGGAACTGATATAATTGAATTGAATAATTTAACTCCTGGTAATCACACTGTTGAGGTTATTTATTCCGGTGATGCTAATTACACCCAAACATCCAATTATACTTCTGTTGAAATTCCAAAAATCTCAGATTATGACTTTGACTTATCAGCATTTGACATTAATTATGGTGATAACACTAACATCACTGTAAAATTACCTGATGATGTAAATGGAGTTGTTTTAATTGATTTAGATGGAATTGGCTATTACATTAATGTAACAAACGGTGTGGGATCATTAGAATTACCAATTAATTTGGCACCTGGCGAGTATAATGTTACTGCAACATATCAAGGAAATGATAAATACGCATCAAAATCCGCTTATGATTCATTTAAAGTAAATGTCTCTGAAACTACTATGGATATTGAAGTTAAAGACGGAAAAATCATTGTTGAATTGCCTGGCGATGCTACTGGTAATGTAACAATAACTGTCGATGGAAAAGATTACATCGTTCCGATAGAATCCGGTAAAGCAATATTGGATATTCCTGATTTAGAACCTGGCGATTATGATGCTGTTGCTGATTATCCTGGAGATTCCAAATATGCTCCAGCCACTAATTCAACTTCATTCAATGTTCCTAAGATTTCAGATTATCCAATTGATATTACTAAAGAGGATGATGAGTTAGTTATTACCGTTCCTGATGATGCTACAGGCAATGTCACTGTAAATATTGACGGTAAAAATTACACTGTTCCTATTGAGAATGGTACTGCTAGGTTGAATGTTTCTGATTTGGCTCCTGGTGATCATGATGTTGTTGTGGATTATCCTGGTGATGATAAGTATGGTCCTGGTTCCAATTCAACTTCATTTAATGTTCCTAGGGTTTCTGATTATCCAATGGATGTTTCTAAAGAAGATAATCAGTTAATTGTCAATGTTCCTGAAGATGCTACAGGTAATGTTACTATCACTATTGACGGTAAGAATTACACAGCACCTATTGAGAATGGCACTGCCACATTGGATATTTCAGACTTGCCTGCAGGCAATCATACTGTTGATGTTACTTATCCTGGAAATGATAAATATGCTCCAAAAACAGTCAATACAACAATTGAAACTGCAGCAGATTTAATAATCACAGTTCCTGAAGTAGTCAAGTATTATTCTGGTCCTGAAAGATTAATCGTTTATGTTAAAGATGCAGACGGCAACAATGTTGACAATATTACTGTAACAATTTATGTGAATGGCATTCTTTACACCAAGGTAACTAGTGACGGTCAAGCATCCATAGCATTAAACCTCGGATGTGGAAATTATTCCGTAACTGTTGAATTTGAAGGAAACGAGAAATATAAAGCACAAAATGTCAACTCTAGTGTGGAAATTTTACACACCATTTATGCAAAAGACGTATTGAAAGTTTATAGAAACGATACTCAATATTGGGCTTTATTCTTGGATGGTGAAGGCAACCCATTAATTGATACTAATGTATCTTTCAACATCAATGGTGTACTATATCACCGCACGACCAATGGAACAGGTTGGGCTAAATTGAATATTAATCTTCAGGCAGGCACATACATTTTAACAGCAACCAATCTTGTCACGGGTGAAATGAAATCCAATACAGTCACTGTATTCAATCTGATTGAATCCAGTGATTTGGTCAAACATCACAGAAATGATACTCAGTTCATCATTCGCATACGTGGATCTGATGGAAATTGGGCCAAAGCCGGTGAAGAAGTAACGTTCAATATCCATGGTGTATTCTATACCAGATATAGTAACGAAACAGGTCATGTGAAATTAAATATTAATCTTGCTCCAGGAGAGTTCATTATCACTACATTATATAAGGATGCCAGCGCAGGAAATTACGTAACGGTACTTCCTAGGCTGGTCACTTCCAATTTGGATATGGTTTATGGTGATGATTCATTATTCATTGCCAAAACTCTGGATGAAAGGGGCAATATCGCTCCTCATCAGGATGTTTCATTCAATATCTTTGGAATATGGTATAATTGTACTACAGACGATAATGGTGAGTGCAAGATACATTTCGACTTGCAACCGGGAAAATATCTAATCACAGGATACTATCTATTTGAAGTCGAAGCAAATAACATAACAATCAGGGAATCTTAAATTCCCTCTTTTTTTCTTTTTTTAATAAATCTTTTTATATTAATTAAAATAAATTATATCTATAAAAGTCGTGATATTATGGTTGAAACAGTAATGATTAATTGGGCTTATGTATTAATTTTATTTATTTTGGGCATAATAACTTATAAAAGAAAGGCTCTGGATTTTTTAGGATCACTTACAATGATTTTGATGGGTGTAGTGATTATATTTTCAGCCGGAGTCAACTGGCTACTCATTTTAGTAATATTTCTTGTCATGACATTACTTGCAACCAGATATTCCAAATCATATAAGCGTTCATTAGGCGAATATGAAGGCAGAAGATCATCTAAAAATGTCATCTCCAATGGTATTGTGGCATTCATGATGGCGGCTTTCGGAGGATATTATTTGCCCTTTGTCGGAGGTTTCATCGGGGCGATTGCAACAGCAACTGCAGATACATTGGCTTCAGAAATAGGTATTTTGCAGCAACCTAGATTGATAACAACCTTCCAGAAAGTTGATCCTGGAACTAATGGTGCAGTATCTGTTTTAGGGACTGCTGTAGGTATGATTGGAGCATTGATTATAGGTTTATCTGCTTATTTTTTAGGTGTAATAACCAATCCGGTTTCAGCGATTCTGGTTTCAGTCATATCCGGAACTGTAGGCTGTTTTATGGACAGTCTTTTGGGAGCTACATTCGAACGCGCTGAAATGCTGACTAATGAGCATGTTAATCTGATTGCAACAATAACTGGGGCTATTGTTGGAATTCTATTAATTTAACTCTTTCTATTTTTTTCAATTTAAATCTCAAATTATTTAACTATTGAATAATATACATATTTATGAATATTTTTAAAGGTGATACTGTGAAGGGAATTGTATTAATTATGGATGGTATGGGTGACCGTCCTATAAAAGAACTTAACAATCAAACCCCTCTTCAAGCCGCAAATACTCCAAACATGGATAAAATGGCTAGTGAGGGAATTACTGGTATTATGGATTCAATAGCTCCGGGCATTATTCCTGGAAGCGACACTGCACATTTATCTATTTTAGGTTATAATCCATATGAAGTCTATACTGGAAGAGGACCGTTTGAAGCAAACGGTGTCGGTGTGGATGTTCTTCCGGGTGACATTGCATTCAGATGTAACTTTTCAACTGCAGATGAGGATTTAATCGTTACAGACAGACGTGCCGGAAGAATCAAAGAGGGCACCAAGGAAATTGTTGAAGTATTAAATACAATGGTATTAAAAGATTATCCTGATATTAAAATTATTTTTAAAGAATCTACAGGTCACAGGGCTGTTTTAGTATTGAGGGGAGAAGGCTTGTCTGATAAGGTAAGCGACGCTGACCCTAAAGTTGAAGGAAACAAACCTAAAGAAGTAAAGGCTTTGGATGATTCACCAGAAGCTAAAAAAACCGCAGACATCTTAAATCAGCTGGTAGTAAAATCTTATGAAATGGTTAAAGACCATCCTGTCAACTTAAAAAGAATTGAAGAAGGCGAACCTCCAGCAAACATAATCATCCCTCGTGGAGCAGGAGAAGTTCCGGTTGTAGAATCATTAAATGACAAATATGAAGTTAATTCAGCTTGTATTGCAGAAACTGGCCTCATTATGGGAATCGGCAGATTCGCAGGAATGGACATCATTGAAATGGAAGATGTGACTGGCGGTATTGACACTAATTTGGACAATATTCGTGATACAATAATCGACCAGGTCAAAAACTCCGATCACGACTTTTTCCTGATAAACATCGATGGTGCTGACGAAGCAGGCCACGACGGTCAGATAAAAGAGAAAAAAGAGTTCATTGAAAAGGTTGATGAAGTCGTAATGAGTGAGCTCATCAAACTCGAGGATGTTTACATTTTCCTGACAGCTGATCATTCAACTCCGATATCTGTTTTAAATCACTCCGGTGACCCCGTTCCAGTATTAATAAGAGGTCCTGAAGTAAGAGTGGATGATGTTACAGAATTCTCAGAAGTCGCATGTGCAAAAGGAGGATTATGCAGAATCCGTGGAAGCGACGTAATGAACATCATGATGGACTTAATGAACTATGCGCATAAATTCGGAGCTTAGGTGATTTGAATGGTAGCTGCTAAACTGTTCGGAACATCCGGTATTAGAGGAAAAATATGCTCTGAAGTAACCTGTGAACTTGCTTTAAATGTTGGTAAATCTCTTGCAACCTATTTGGGAAATGAAGGTAAAGTTGTAATAGGTTTTGATACAAGAACCACAAACGAAATGTTGGATCAGGCCATTTGTGCAGGTCTGCTTGAAAGCGGCGTTGATGTAGTAAAAATCGGAATGGTTCCAACTCCATTGGTTGGTTATGCTACCGAAAAATTAGATGCTGATGCGGGCGTAATGTTAACGGCATCCCATAACCCTTCCCAATACAACGGTATTAAACTATGGAATAAAAATGGAATGGCTTACACTTCATCTCAGGAAGCGGAAATAGAAAATATCTACAATAATAAGTTATATGAGTCAGTATCCTGGGACAAAGTAGGTTCTATTTCAGTCAATGAGGAAATCAAAGGCCAATATGTTGATGATTTGGTCAATCTGGTTGAAATCAAACCCGGTTTAAAAGTCGTCATTGACTGCGCATCAGGTGCCGGAAGCGAAATATCACCTCTTGTATTTAGAAAAGCAGGATGTAACGTTACAACCCTTAACTCACAGCCGGACGGATTTTTCCCTGGAAGAAACCCAGAACCGAATGCTGAAAACTTGCAGAATTTGATGAAAACTGTGGTTGCAATCGGTGCAGATTTGGGAATTGCCCATGACGGTGACGCTGACCGTATGATAACTGTAGATGAAAACGGAGATATCTCTCCTTTTGACTCACTTTTAGCTTTGATTTCAAAAGAATTCGATGGGGATATTGTAACTACTGTTGATGCGGGCTTATGTATGGACGAATCAGTGAAAGGCGAAGTATTGAGAACTCCTGTAGGCGACGTTAATGTGGCTGAAGTCATCATAGAAAAAAATGCCGCATTTGGTGGAGAACCTTCAGGAACCTGGTTGCATCCTGATTTCTGCATGTGTCCTGACGGTATTTTATCAGGCCTTAGAATGGCAGAGCTGGTTTCCAAAAGAGGCAAATTGTCTGAACTGCTTGCTGAAATTCCATCCTATCCGAATATCCGTGAAAAAATTACCTGTTCCAAAGAATCTAAAATCAAAGTGATGGAGAATATGGAAGATTTGCTTAAAGCGGAATTTGATGACATTCGCGAGATAAACTCAATTGATGGTGTCAGATTAACCTTTGAGGATGACAGCTGGGTTTTGGTAAGGCCTTCCGGAACCGAGGATTATGTCAGAATCACCCTCGAGTCAAGGGATGCAAATAGAGCCGAAGAAATCAATGAAATCTGTAAAAAAGTTATAATGGATAATATTTAGATGAATTACTTTTTTTCATCTTTTTCTACTTTTTTTTAAAAATTAGTTTTAATTAAAAATAAAATAATAGAAGAAGAGAATTTATTCTTCTTCTGCAATAAATGCTTCAATACCTAATGCAGCGCATTCTGGGCAAACCCAGTCTTCTGGCATGTCAGCAGGTGTTGCTCCAGCAGGGATGTTGTATGCTGGATCTCCTTTTTCTGAGTCAAATCTGTATTCACAGTGTAAACAAACATATATTGTCATTTTATTAATCTCCTTAATTTTTTTATCAGCATCGCCAATATAATTTTAATTGTATTGATACTAATATTTAAAATTACTTATTTGCAAATACTCATTTTAGCTTGAATTCCAATGCTTTTATATCATATGTTATGTTAAAATATTGTGTTATTTGTTTTTTCATTTTTTCTTAAGAGGAATACTCATTACTCCATAAATCATTAATTTTCTTATTTTTCTAATTTTACTTGATTTCTCGCCCCCATAGTGGAAATTACGACTTTTTCGCCACTTAAATTTTAAAAAATAAATATGAATTTCTTCTATTTAT
>NZ_JAFSNZ010000016.1 GCF_017447225.1 Methanobrevibacter sp.
ACAATATAAAGCGTTAATTGGAAAAAACAAGCCTTCTTTACAAGAAATGTAAAATATTAAAAAATTGATGATTGAAGACAATTTTTACCAAGAGAAATTCCAAAAAATCACTCATTCAATTTTCTTCAACATAGAACAATTTTGAAAAAGTCAATTAGAAAGGCATGCTGGAATAATATCCTTTAAGCCTGTAATTATTATTGTTCCAATTAACAACTTCACCTACCGAGTTTCTCTTATTTATCGGATCACTGACAAGCCAGGTGTCTCCAAGCAATACCTGTACCCAAACGTGACCATCAGTATCACCATCACTGAATACACATGTTCCATGCACGTATCTGGCAGGAAGCCCGCTAGCCCTATACAAAGCAACCAGCAAATGAGACTGGTCAACACAATTACCTTTTTTAGCATGTAATGTTCCTAAAGCTCCATAATAAGTATTATAATAGTAACTATATGGTATTTCATCCCTTACATAGCTGAATAATGCCATAGCCTTATCCAATGGATGGGTAAGTCCATCAGTTAACTGCCTTGCAAGGGCAACAATCTCTGCATTTGAAACCGGACAGTTGCTTGAGGATGACAAATACGGACTTAAATTAGAAATAGTGTTCTTAACATTCAATACGCTTTGTGTAACGCGAATATTTGATTGTCCGGCATTATCTCCTGCAGCATATTTATAAACCACTAAATAATCTCCTTTGGATAAACCTCCAATGTCAATTGTTGCAACTCCCTGAGCATTAGTACTTGCATGTTTAGACACTCCATCATATGAAAATTCAATATCTGCATTTGCAATCGGGTTTCTATAAGCATTCAATAGGGTTACTGAATAATATCTGGTATGGTCAGATAAGCAGGAAGCTTTGAAATCACAATGGCGTTTGACCCTTCATTATAACATACATCATCCTGATTGGCATAGCTGTATGTGATTTCATAAGTGCCCGGAATTAAGTTTATGTTTAGTTTAGCAACCCCATTTTCATCTGTGATTATGTTATATGATTTGCCGCAGATATTGAATGATACCGTTTCATTTGCCATAGGAGCCAAACTTGAATCTGTTAAGGTAGCCTTAAATGATGACCCGTCATTGTAAAGCATTTTCAAATCTTTTCCGGTTAACACTGTAGTTGAATTTTCAACTGTCACTGTATTGGATGATTTGTAAGGATAATAATTCATATTGCCTTCAAATTCATATTCAATCAGATATTTGCCTTCACGAGGATTTGAAATAAGAATTGACGCTTCACCGTTCTCATCCGTAACAGCAGTTATAGAATTGCCGTTATATTTGAAATTGATTGTAGCATAAGGAATCGTCTTATTATTCACTCCTGTCAAAACAACACGGTAATCCCTATCAAAACCAGTGATTATATGAATATTTGAATCTATAATGGCAGAATTGCCTTTTTCTATAATAATCTTATTTGAAACAGCCAGTCCTTTATAATTTATTGATGTTATTATATATTCGCCGACATTTAGATTGATGTTTAGATAAGCATTACCTTCGCTATCAGTGCCACGGGTGTAGAAAACCCCGTTAATGTTGAATGTAACATCACTGCCGGCTAAAGGATTGCCCATATCATCAAGGACATTTGCAGAAAATCTGCTGCCGTTTCTATACTTCATAATTAGGTTATCTGCAGAAATGGTCGGTAATACTTTAACTGTGTTTGAATGCAATTCGTTATTAACGGAATTAATGGCAGTGATAATATATTCTCCAGGACTTAAATTAATGTTTAGCCTTGCAGTACCGTTTTCATTAGTACTGCGAGTATAGAAAACCCCATTGATATTAAATGTCACTTCCTGATTAGCCAAAGGCCTGCCCTCTGCATCTAATACACTAACATAATATTGAGTGTCATTTTTATAATATTTTACAATATCGAAAGCAAAGATTGTTGAAAATACAGTAACAACATTGGAATACATTTCACCGTTTTCAGGATTTGTGGCCGTTAATATATATTCTCCAGGATTTAAATTAATATTTAGCCTTGCAATACCATTTTCATTGGTTTTTCTTTGATAGAAAACACCGTTAATATTGAAAGTGACCGTCGTATCAGTTAAAGGATTGCCTTTACCGTCAACGAAAGTGGCATAATATTGAGTATCATTTCGGTAAAACTTCCCAATATCATTTCCGCTGATTGTGGATAATACTTTTACAGTATTTGTGGTTGAAAAAGAGGCATATTTATCATTTCCAGCATAAAAAGAAGAGATGTTATAGATTCCCGGCTGCAAATTGATTGCGATTGATGCAACACCATCATTATCTGTAACTCTAGTGTAGTTGATATCATTAATTGTAAAAATTATATTCTGATTGGCCAATAAAGAACCGTCGTTATCTGATAACACCACTTTAAAAGAAGTTCCATTCCGATAATATGACTGAGTGTCGTTGCCGGACAATGCAGTTTGAATTAATCCGGATCCATTAGCCTCATCTGAAGAATAATATTGTCCATCATAAGCTATTGAAACGGAATCAATTGAATATTATGAGTTGCTTGATAAAATTGAGTCATTGTCTATATTATTTATATCAGCTGCTGAAACTGAACCTATCAAAAGCAACAATATGCAAACAATAGACAGCAACACTGCTCTTTTTATGTTAGAAATCTTTTCACCTCATGATACATATTATAGTATATTACTAAAAGTTTTTACCATTTTTATTTTTTTTCTGTCGAACGAATAGTGTTCAGATGCTCTCTTTGATTTTATTTATATATTTTATTTTAATTATATATTTATTGTATTAATTTTTTAGGGAATTTTTTTGTTCCCTAAAAAAAATATGTGTGTTAGATTA
>NZ_JAFSNZ010000017.1 GCF_017447225.1 Methanobrevibacter sp.
ACACCACCACAGAGACATAAACGCTGCAAAAAACATTTTAAACGAAGGACTACGAATAACAAAAAAAATCATACAACAGCGTGAAAAAAAAATATTTTTTCACTGAACCCATAAGTCAATGGGAGATAGCTTGGTAAATCTTAATACACAGGTATTAACTGCCCAAGAATAATTTTACAAAAATGGTACAAACATTAAGTAAAAGACCATAATTGTAGAATTATATTTTTAGAAAAAGTAGAAAATGGTGAAAAAGAAAAATTTAATTTTCTTTTTCATATTTGATGATAAAATATATAACCTCATTTATCACCCATATAACTTATTTAATAGTTTACATGAAGTTATATTTAAAATTAACTCTTTTTAATTTAGTTAAACCTAAATAAAGAAAAAATAAGGAATTATTTTTAGTTTAGCCTAAAAATAATCGAAAAAAGCATTATTCTTCACTATCTTTTTTATCGTTGAAACCTAAGATATCTCCAATCATGAATGCGCCAACGAAAAGACCTTTCATACCTTCATAGGCAAGGGATTCAATAGCATTTAGCTTCCAGGTCTGTTTTTCTTTAACCAAAATCTCATTGTCATCAATGATTGCAGTTTCTTCTATATCAATTTCTTTTTTCTTAGCCATAATAACATCTCCAATCAAAAAACTTTATTTGATAAATATAGATTATAACAAAAGTAATATTTAAAATTAACTATAAATAATTTAGTTTTACCAAAAATAATGATAAAAATTTAGTTATATCTAAAAAAAAGTTTTTATAAACCTAAAAAATTTAATTTTTTAGTGCATATATGCAAATCGGCAGGGCCAGAATTGTAATGAATGAAGCTACAAAATACAACGGAGCATAACCTGTACTGGAAGATACGAAAAATCCCAATAATGCTGGTCCAAATCCCATTGTTGCATCACAAAAAATGAAAAATGTGGATAATGCGTATGATCTGCGATTTTCACTTGAATTTCTTGTGACAATTGCTGTGCATGCTGAGTTCAGTGTACCGAATCCCAATGCAAGACATACTGCACAGATAAATACACTAACATCTGAAGGAATAAAAGCTATCAAAAACAGCCCTACACTTTGAGCAACAATACCTGTTACACAAATTATCATGTCCCCATAATTATCCTGAATTCTGCCTGCCAAAGGCCTGGATATCACGAGACATATTGAATATACTATAAAAAACCATGAAAATGCTTCAACTAAGTTTACATCAACAGCATAAAGGCGATAAAATGACAGAACAGACACATAACCAAGTGCAGTTAATGCAGTAAACAAAGAAACCGGAATGGCTTTAAACTCAAAGATCTTTTCTAAAATACCATAATTTTCTTTTTCAGAAACATTTCCATTTTTTGGCTGATAGCTGTCCACATCAATTAAAAAGAGACTGATTAATGCGATTCCGCTGAAAAAAGCTGCTGCTAAAAAGCATCCGGATGAGCCTGCATTATCGTAGAGAAATCCTCCGATGAATGGGCCCAGACCTACAGCAATTGTAGTTCCCAACATGAAATAGCCGAATGCCTCACCAAAGCGTTTTTGAGGAAGTATTGCGCTGGCAATTGTGACGATTGCATTTGCTGATGCACCAAAGCCGATACCATGGATGAATCTGACCAGAATAAGCAGATAAACATTATCTACAAAAAAGTACAGAAAGCATGAAATGAAATGAATTGTCATGAAAATTAGTGCAATCTTTTTCCAGCTGTTTTTTTCAAGTGCATTGCCTGAATAGATTCTTGATATGAGTCCTCCGAAAATATAAACTCCTGAAACAAGCCCCGCAATCATGGCTGTGGAACCCATTGATGTGGCATATTCCGTGACTGTTGACATCAATGCATACATTACAAGAGCTGTGAAAAGCAATGCAAGAAAGATTAAGAAAAACGATTTGGTAAATATTCTTTCAGATTCATTAACATTCATTAATTAAATATTAATATTTGAAATATTTAAAAATAAGCTAAAAATAGAAAAGTGAATAAAGGATTTAGTCTCCTTTATTCCAGTTTACGATACCATAAACAATACATAGGAGTGTGGATAAGATAATTCCAACGTATACTCCCCAAATCCAAGGGTCTTCAATTCCTAAAATTACCATTATGCATCACCCATATTATCAATGTTTTTGAATGCTTCATCAATTACCTCTGAAGCAGGAGGTTTGGTAAGTAAACTTACGACAACAGTAAATATTGCTGAAATCGGAACAGCTATCAGCATTACATCAATGAACGGCCATGGTGCGGCAGGTAATATTGTTTCCATACCTAATAATGCCATACAGATTCCGAGACCTTTTGCTGTTTTTGCAAATACGAATATCAGCCAGAAGAGACTTACAAATGTTCCGGATAAAATACCTGCAATAGCTCCAAGTCTTGTAATTCCTTTCCAGTATAGAGCACCTAAAAATACAGGCAGGAATGCTGCAGCACAGATTTCAAAGAACAGGCTTGTTCCTAAAGCGACTACACTTCCAGGAAGTGAAAATGCCATAATCAATGCCAAAATAATAGCGATTAATATACCTATTCTTGAAATGGTAACCTGATCCAATCTCTGTTTAGCCTTATCCCTTATTGTACCGTAAATATCCACACCGAATGCTGTACCTTGGGTGTGAAGCTGTGAGGATATTGTTGACATTGCAGCTGCAATTAATGACAGCAAGAAAATATAAACAAACCATTCAGGCAATGCCATTGTGATGAATGTTGGAATGATTTTATCAATATTTCCTCCAACGACATCAACTGCAATCTGACCTAATTTGTCATAGAAATAGACATTGGATAATGAACCTACAATATAAGCGGTTGTTGGCATGATAGCAATGAAAATACCACCAATCAGGACAGATCTGTTTAATTCCTTATCGGATTTTACTGTCATGAACCTTACAATCAATGAAGGTTGGGCAAGTACACCGATACCTACACCGATAAGGGTAGATGACACTAATGACCACCAGAACGGTGTTCCAAACGTCGGGAAGCTCGTCCATCCCGTACCCCCCGTCGCCGTGGCTTCGGCAGGATAGAGGCTTACCATTCCAGAAAGTGCAGTGTTTGCAGTGTCGACTCCACCAAGTAACCAATATACGAATGCTAAAAGGAATACCATTGCAACAACCATGATTGTTCCTTGCAAAGCGTCTGTATACATTACTCCACGGATACCACCGAACAGCACATAGAAAGTAATAATAATTGATAGGATAAGCAGTGCAATACTGAAATCAATTAAAAGTGAAGATTCTAAAAATCTTGCAGCACCAATTAGAACAACTGCTGCATAAAGAGGCATTGCACAGAAAATAATTAATCCTGAAGCATAGTGAATAAATTTAGAATCGAAACGTTTACCTAAAAACTCAGGGAATGTCAGGGAGCCTAAAGCATGCCCCATCCTACGAGTTCTTTTTCCTAAAAATACAAATGCAACGAATATACCTATAATAATATTTAAAAAGGCTAACCATAAAACACTCATACCATACTGACCAGCAACACCTCCAAAACCTACAATAGCTGCCGTCGAAATAAAAGTAGCCCCGTAACTCATTGCCATAATGAACGGGTGAGTGTCTTTACCAGCTATCATGAAGTCTTCAGAGGAGTTGGTTTTTTTGTATGCATAATAACCTACAAGAACTAATGCGAAAATGTAGATTATAAATACAATAGTTAAAATCATAACATCCATAAATTAAACCTCTAATAAAATTTACATTAGCAATCTAATATATATAATCACATTTTATATAAATATTATCCTTAAAAATACATTGATGTACATTTTTGTACAATAAAATCTCTCTTTTAAAAGCATTAAATAGATAATAAAATAAGAATTCGAAAGATTGACAAGTATTGTACACTTTTGGACAATGAAAAAAGCTTTATATTATATAAAAAACGAAAATATAACACGTATTAAAAAAAATTTTAAAATAGGGATAAATATGTTTTGGGATGATAAAACAGAATGTATGACAAAAGAAGAAAAAGAAGAACTTCAACTGAAAAGATTGCAGGAAACCGTGAAAATAGCATATGAAAATGTAGAGTTCTATAAAAAAAGATTTGATGAAATCGGATTAAAACCAGAAGACATCAAGACTTTAAAAGACATAGAAAAAATTCCGTTTACAACAAAAAGCGATTTAAGAGAAGCATATCCTCTAGGATTGCTTGCAGTTCCACGTGACGAAATTGTAGAAATCCACGCATCATCAGGTACAACCGGAAAACCAACAGTAACCGGATATACCCAAAACGACTTGGACGTATGGGGAGAATGTATTGCCCGTGGTCTGAAAATGGCAGGTGCTGAAAAAGACTACATTATACAGAACGCATACGGATACGGTTTATTCACCGGAGGATTCGGTATTCACCACGGAGGAAACATGATGGGCGCAATAACAATCCCGATTTCTGCAGGAAATACCCAAAGACAGCTCGACACCATGGTCGACTTCCAAAGTGACATATTAACCTGTACCCCATCATATGCAATGTATTTAGGAGAATCCCGTGAAAAAGCAGGAATTCCATTAGAAGACATAAACCTAAAAGCAGGAATTCACGGAGCTGAAATGTGGACAGATGAAATGAGAAAAAGAATCGAAACATCCCTTGGAATCAAAACATACAACATCTACGGTTTAACCGAAGTAATGGGTCCGGGTGTTGCACAGGAATGCAGCGAACAGAACGGAATGCACATTCAGGACGATCATTTCTATCCGGAAATAATTAATTCAGATACTGGAGAAACCCTCGATTATGGTGAAAAAGGAGAGCTGGTATTAACTTCCCTTACAAAAACAGGAATGCCTATTTTAAGATTTAGAACAAAAGATTTAACCTCTTTAATTGCCGATAAATGTGAATGTGGAAGAACAACTGTCAGAATGACCAGAATCACCGGTAGAAGCGATGACATGTTAAAAATCAAAGGTGTAATGGTATTCCCATCACAAATCGAAAAAGCATTGCTCAAGATTGAAGGAATAAGTCCAAACTATTTAATACATGTAACCAGACCGGACATTTTAGATGAAGTGGAAGTTAAAGTGGAAGCTTCCAAAGAACTATTCTCAGACGAAATAAAAGAAATGGAAAAAGTGGAAAAACAAATACAAGCATCAATCAGATCAGAAACCGGACTAAGAGTGGATGTAACACTATGTGAACCGGAAACACTCCCAAGAAGTGAAGGTAAAGCTGTTCGTGTAATCGATGAAAGAAATTTATAAAAAGGTGGAAATATGGCAGTACAAATTTCAGTTTTTATCGAAAACAAAGAAGGAAGAATTAAAAAAGCAATTGACACATTAGCTAAAGCAGACGTAAATATCCGCGCATTATCCGTTGGAGACACCACAAAATATGGTATTTTAAGATTAATTGTATCCAACAATGAAAAGGCAATCAAAGCACTTGAAGACGACGGATTCATTGTAAAAGAAAGTGAAGTAATTGTTGTTTCAGTACCGGACAAACCAAATGGACTAAATACAACATTAGCTATTTTGGATGATGCAGACATTAACTTAGAATACATTTATGCATTTGTAAGTAGCCAACCTGAAGAAGCTATTGTAGCAATAAAAGTAGAAAATACTGAAAAAGCAATTGAAGTATTTGAAGCAAACAACGCTAAAATACTTACAGAAGAAGAACTTGAAAAGATTTAATTATCTTTTCCTCTTATTTTTTTAGAAAAAACTATCAATAATAATAAAAAAAGTAAAAGAATTAGAATTCTTTTAATAATTTAGCAATATCGTCCCTGGAATATCCTAAACGAGGGAGTAAAGATTTGATTGGTTCAGAATCCGGAATTACACCCAATTCTCTCCAACTTTTAAAATCATTGTTTAAAATACTATTAATTAAAAGCTGAATTGTTATTAAATCATCACTTTTAATTGCGATTAAAGCATCTTCATCTTGAAAATGACCTTCAGGGTCGATTAATGTTAATTTTCCTGTTCTATCTTTTTTTACAATAGCATTATCTATTTGGTAAGCCATAATATCCCCACTTTTATATCTAATTAAAGATTTAACTATAATAATATTTAAAACTTAACCTTTTATTGAATTGTATCCGCTTTCGATAGCTTTTAAATTCAAATCATGGAACCTTTCATGCAAATTATTTTTCATTGCTTCGATAACTGAATCTTTTGATAATGGGAACTTATCGTCAGCAGTCACCGCACCTAAAAGAACCATGTTTAAAGACAAAACATTTCCAGCCTCCAAAGCCAGTTTTGTAGCGTCAATAGGCAACACATGAGTAAAATTCTCTTTTAATGAATTTGTAATGCTTTCGACACTAGGATAAGTGACATCACTAGAAGACGGGATAATAGGATGAGTATTATAAACAATCTTACTGTCCTTATTTACCTTATGCAATCCTCTTATGGTTTCAACTGGTTCAAATGAAAGCAGCATGTCTGCAGTGGTATCCGGAATGATTGAACTGTTGTAATCACCAATCTTGAGTTCAGTTGATACTGATCCTCCTCTTTGTGACATTCCATGAATTTCACTCATCACAACATCCAAACCCTGGTTCATTGCGGCCTCACCTATAATAACTGAGGTTTTAATGATTCCCTGGCCTCCTACTCCGCAGATGTAAATACTGTAACTCATTTTCCCACCTCCAATGCACCATATTTACAAACCTGAATACAGACTCCGCATCCGTCACACATTGAAGTGTCGATTTCTATTTTTCCGTCAACTTTTGAAATTGCAGGACATGCAAGTTCGTTTACACATTTATCACAATTATTACAATTGGATTCAATGAATTTAACTGGAGGTTTTTTGTTTAAACCTTTAATCAGTGTACATGGTGCTTTTGAAATAATTACTGCAGTGTCATCTCTTTCAAAAGCTTCTTTATATGTTTTAACAACCTGATCCAAATTAAACGGATTGATTACACGTACATAGTTAACTCCACAGGCAAGAGCCAATTTACGGATGGATATTTCAGGCGCTTCATCACCCATACCGTCAACAGGAATACCTGGGTTTGGCTGACCGCCAGTCATTGCAGTAATTCTGTTATCAAGAACAGTTAAAACAAAATTATGCTTGTTGTGAACTGCATTAATCAATGGTGAAACACCGCTGTGGAAGAATGTGGAATCCCCAATGAAACTTGCAACCTTCTGGTCTGTTGAAACTGAAAATCCGCATCCGTCACCGACACTGGATCCCATTGAAAGCAAGTAATCAGCAGCATTATAAGGAGGATTGATACCTAAAGTGTAACATCCGATATCTGATGCGAAAACAACATCTGAAGGTTTGAGACCCATTTCCTCAATAGCTATGTTGATTCCATAATACATTGCCCTGTGAGGACATCCTGCACATAGAACAGGTGCTCTTGATGGTATTTCCTCACTTAACTTATTAAGACTGTCAGAAAATGTGATATCTTCTTTATTTATGAAATTCAGGACTTTATCGAATCCTTCACTTACAATATCAGAATTGAATTCATAGCATTGAGGTAATGTTTCATCCAGTTTACCGTGAACAGTTACATCAAGATTTTCACGGCCGATAATTGCCAGAACTTCTTTTTCCATGATAGGATCGACCTCTTCAACAATAAATACTTCATCCAAGTCCTTAATGAATTCCAAAACCTTTTTGTCAGGAAACGGATAAGAAAATCCGATTTTTAATATGTCCATATCCAAATCATTGAATTTAATTACATCATAAGCATAATTATATGCGCTTCCGGAAGATATTACTCCATATTTCCTGTTATCTGAAAATGACTGTGAAGTGTTGTAATCAGATTTATTGGTTACATCATTTATTTTACTGATTTTGGCACATAGCCTTTCATGCATTTTTCCCGCAAATGCTGGAACAGGAACATATTTTGAAGGATCCTTATCAAAATGGCCTCTCATCCAGTGATCATCATTATTTGATGAATTGTCATTGACCTCTCCAAATTCAACTACTCCCCTCATATGTGATACACGGGTTGTTGTTCTTACAATAACAGGCAATTTATATTCTTCAGACAAATCAAATGCGTATTTGACCATGTCCTTAACTTCCTGACAATTGGACGGTTCAAGCACAGGAACATTTGACAAGCGTGCATAATTACGTGTATCCTGTTCATTTTGAGATGAGAACAATGAAGGATCATCAGCCGTTAAAATAACCATTCCACCATTAACACCAGTGTATGCTGTAGTCATGAATGAATCACTAGCAACATTCATTCCGACATGCTTCATGAATGTGAATGAACGAAGCCCGGATGCTGCTGCGGTTGCTGCAACTTCCATTGCGACCTTTTCATTTGTTGAAAATTCAAAATAAATGTTAGCATCTTTAGCAAGCACTGATAATATATTTCCTATTTCTGATGAAGGAGTTCCCGGATAAGTTGCTGCAATAGATATCCCTGCCTCAATAACGCCTCTTACAGCAGCCTCATTTCCAAGCAAAAACTGTTTTTCACCAGATTTTCCAGTAACTAATTCTTTTAAATTCATTATATTTTTCCTCAAAAAATAATTATATAATTAATAATCGATAATATATTATAATAATAAGTTCAAAATATAATATAAATTTATAGTTATTTTGACTAGCTTTATAAAAGAGGGAAAAGTGATGATTAAAGTTTATGTCTCCAGATTCAACAGAGAAGTTGATGATGAACCGCACATGGAGTGTTATGAAATTGAAAAAACTCCACAAATGAAAGTTTTGGATGCTCTTCAAGCCATTAACGATAAGTATGATGCTGACATCAGCTTCAGAAGTTCTTGCAGAGCTGGACAATGCGGATCTTGTGGAATTTTATTTAATGGTAATGGTGCGCTTGCCTGCCAAAAGGAAATCAAAAATAATGCAAGAATAGAACCATTGCGTTTTCCAGTCATTAAGGATTTAATTGTCGATAGAAGTGATATAGAAAATAAAGTAAAGGATTTGCAATTGAATCTGCATTCTGAAAATAAAAATGAATTGGATGAATCAATAACTAAAGAGGCTACGGCAGATACCAAAAAAGTCAGAAGCTGTATTGAATGTTATTCATGTCTTTCAACATGTCCTGTAGTTAATTTTGCAACCGCAGAGTTCGGCGGACCATATATAATGAGATATATTTCCAAATTCGAATCTGACCCTCGTGAAGATTTTAATCGTATAAAAGAAGGTTTGGATGAAGGATTATACAACTGTACAAGCTGCGGAAAATGTCTGGCAGTGTGTCCTAAAAACATCAATACATTCGGTGATGCTATTGAAAAGATGAGAGCTATTGCATGCTCTGAAAGCTTAGGTCCGTTGCCTGAACATGTTGCATTCAATGACAATATCAAAGAGACCGGAAGGTCAGTCAGCTGTGACGGTGAAAGCTTCATCAGCCAGGTGGACAATTACAACGGCTCTGATGTGGCACTGTTTACCGGATGTATGCTTGACAATAAAATGCAAAAGATAGGACATAGCCTGCTTAAAGTTCTTGAAGCAAATGACATTAAAATTGACATTCCAGAAGGCCAGGTATGCTGCGGATCACCGCTTTTAAGAACCGGACAGACCGAACTCGTTCAAAGTCTTGTTGACAAGAACAAAGAAGTATTCAAGGATTATGATACCATAATTACATTATGTTCCGGATGCGGCTCTACACTCAAGAACAATCATCCTCAATTCGGTTCAAAGCTTAATGTGATGGACATCAGCGAATTTCTGGTTGACAAGCTTGATGAAAGCAGAATGAAAGAAGTCAATATGAAGGTCACTTATCATGACCCATGCCATTTAGGCAGAGGCCAGGGAATTAAAGACCAGCCTAGAGAAATTATAGAAATGATTCCGGGAGTTGAATTTGAAGAGATGCTTTATCCTTGCCAATGCTGCGGTGCGGGGGGCGGAATAAAATCCGGAAGACCGGATATTGCAATGGAACTTTCAAAAGCAAAAGCAGATATGATTAAGGATACTGGTGCTGATGCTGTCATTACAATATGTCCGTTCTGTCAGCGCAACCTTCAGGACGGATTGAACGATATTAATGAAGAAAACGTTAAAGCAATGCATATTTTAGAATTATTGGAAAAATCATATGAATAAAATTATTTGGAGTTGATTAATATAGGAGATACAGCTGTAAGTGAACAGAAAGTTGTCGAAACGGCACCTATCAATTCACCTGAAGAGGATAAAAAAGCTGAAAAGAAATCAACTTCAACAAAAAAAGCAAAATCCCGTGGCCAGTCTTTAGCAATTAAAGATTTACAGCAACAGCCTAAAGAAGAGGAAACGGAACTGGATTTATTTAAAAGCAACATCTACATTGTTTTTGTTGAATGTGAAACTCCTGGAAACATCGGATTTCTTGCAAGGACAATGGCTAACTTCGGATTGAAGAATTTAGTGCTGATAAATCCTCCAACATTAACTCCTGAAGCTTATTATCAGGCTACCCACGGCAAATATATTGTTGAAAATGCTTTGGTTTATTCCAGTCTGGATGAATTTTACCAGTCAAAAAGAATTGATTTTAAAGTTGCATCAACCGGTGTTGCCGGAGGAAGCTACAACTTATCCAGAATACCTATCAGACCTGAGAAATTGGCTGAAAGCATTAATATTAATAATAAAATCACAATACTGTTTGGAAGAGAAGGGGATGGCCTTTCAAATAAGGAAATAGAAAACTGTGATATTTGCGTATCAATTCCAACTGACCCCACATATCCCATATTAAATATTTCCCATGCGGCAGCAATCATATTTTATGAATTATTCAAAAATAAGCATGAATACGCTGTGGAGGGACTTGAGGAAAGTACTGCTCTTGAAAAGGAATATCTGATTAAAGACATGATGGAAATGATTGATAAGCTTGATATTCCACAACATAAAAAGAAAAATGGATTAAAAACATTCAAAAATATAGTAAATCGAGCATTCATTACAGGACGCGAAGCGCATACATTGAAAGGCATTCTTAGAAGAATAAAAAATAAAATGGAGTAAGCATGAGACGAATAAGTTTTGCAGAAGTCAGCATATTTGTTGTAAACAGAATATTCAACTGGAGATTCTGGATTGCCGGGCTAACGAAAAAATCAAAGATAGCTAAAAAAGTAATCAATAAAATACTTTTTGAAAAGGATGAAATCGTTGTTATTCCCAACACAATCAATGTAAACAAAAAAATTGAAGCTGAAAAATCTGAATTCTTACCGACTCAAGTGATAAAGGATGTTATAAAGCGCTGCGATGATATTGTGATAATGAACAGCTGCCTATGCAGAACATCAAATGACTGCAAAGATTATCCTCAGGATATCGGATGCATATTCCTCGGTCCGACAACTAAAAAGATACCTAGAACAATTTGTCATGAAGCAAGTGTTGAAGAAGCTTTAAAGCAAGTTGATGAAGCTGATGCCGCCGGATTGAGCCATATCATCGGAAGAAATAAAATCGATACGGTATGGATGAATGTAAGACCAGGTGAAGGACTGCTTACCATCTGTCACTGCTGTCCATGCTGCTGCTTGTGGAAAGTGTATCCTAACCTGCATAACGACATATCCGATAAACTGGAAAAACTGGAAGGCGTTAGCGTAAAATATCATTCTGATAAATGTAAGAGCTGCATGAAATGCTTAAAAGAAGTCTGTATGTTTGAAGCAATCAGTGAAAAAGACGGCAAAATCATCATTGATTCTGATAACTGCAAAGGTTGCGGACTATGCGTTAACACATGTAAATTCGGAGCTCTTACAATTGATTATACTGACAAAACCATAAATAATGTGATAAATAGAATGGAAAATCTAATAGAAACTGATTAAATTTCAAGTGTGATAAAATGGCAATATTAAGTGATAAGACTATTAAGGAATATTTGGAAGAGGGAAAGATTGTTATTGATCCTCTTTTAGATGAAAAACAAATACAACCATCTTCCGTTGACATGAGATTGGGTGATGAGTTTAAAGTATTTAAAGTAATCAGAAAAGCATATATTGACCCTAAAGATGAGGAAGACATTGCATCCTACATGGAATCAAGTACGGTTAAAGAAGGCGAAGCATTTATAATTCACCCTAATGAATTCGCATTGGCTACAACATTGGAATACGTTAAAGTTCCTGATGACCTTGTAGCTCGTGTGGAAGGCCGTTCCAGTATGGGAAGACTTGGTGTTACGATGCACGTGACCGCAGGATTTATCGATCCTGGATTTGAAGGCAAGATTACACTTGAAATATCAAATATCGGTGCGATGCCTGTTGCCCTTTATCCTGGCCAGAGAGTGTGTCAGATTGTTTTTGAAACAATGACAACACCATCAGAGGTACCTTACGGACATCCTGACAGGAACAGTAAATATATGGGACAAGTCAGTCCTGAAAGCAGTAGAGTTAAATTAGATTACGAATTAAAAAAATAAATGGAAGTTAATATTTATGAATCATGACAAAATGACAAATATCAGTGCGAAAAGAGGATTTTTATGGCCATCATTTGAAATTTATTCCGGAGTTTCAGGATTTACTGATTATGGTCCTTTAGGAGCAAGCCTGAAAAACAATATCATGCAGAAATGGAGAAAACAGTATGTTTCCGGTGAAGGATTCTATGAAATAGAAGGACCTACCGTAATGCCGAAAGAAGTTCTCAAAGCATCCGGTCACGTTGACAATTTTACAGACCCTATGACAAAATGTGAAAGCTGCGGAGAAGTTTTCAGGGCAGACCATATTATTGAAGAGGCAATTGGTCAGGATGTTGAAAGCCTTGAAAACAGTGAAATGGACAAGATTGTAGCTGAAAATGATATCAAATGTCCGGAATGCGGAGGAGATCTGGCTAACATATGGGATTATAATCTGATGTTTAAAACCCAGATTGGTGCTAAAGGAAACAAAGTAGGTTATATGAGACCTGAAACCGCACAGGGAATATTCATTTTATTCAAACGTCTTGAAAGATTCTTTAGAGGAAAACTTCCGTTCGGTGCTGTTCAGCTTGGAAAAGCTTACAGAAATGAAATTTCTCCAAGACAGGGAGTTATCAGGCTCAGGGAATTTACCCAGGCTGAAGCTGAAATATTTTTAGATCCGAGCGACAAAACCACTCCCAAATTTTCACAAATCGAAAATGAGATTTTAAGGCTGAACTCACAGGAAGTTCAGGAAAATGATTTGGAGCCTTTGGAAATCACAGCACGCGAAGCACTTGACAAAGGCATTGTTGCCAATGAAATGTTGATTTATCAGCTGTACTTAGCACGTAAATTTTTAAATGAAATAGGAATTCCTAATGATGCCTTAAGGTTCCGTCAGCATTTGGCCGGTGAAATGGCACATTACGCTCTTGACTGCTGGGACGTTGAAGTCAAAACCGACAAATACGGCTGGGTTGAAATTATCGGAATAGCTGACAGGGGAGATTATGACTTATCTTCACACTCAAAATTCAGTAACGATGAACTGTATGTCTTCAAAGAATATGACGAACCAAAAAAAGTTCAAAAAACCGTGGTTAAACCTAACTTATCCAAATTCGGACCTATATTTAAAGGTGATTCACCTAAAGTAAAACAGGCTATTGAAGAAGCAGACCCTCAGAAAATCATTTCCGCATTGGAAAGTGATGGAAAATACGTTATTGAGTTAGACAAATCCTATGAAGTGGATAAGGAATTGCTTCTTATTGAAGAAGTGGAAGAGGACGTTACCGGAGAAAAAATTATTCCTCATGTAATCGAGCCGTCTTTCGGTATCGACCGTATCGTTTATTCCGTTTTATTGCATTCATTTACAGAAACTGAAGAAAAAGATTACTTCAAGTTTGCAAAATCAGTTGCTCCTGTTCAGGTTGGAGTATATCCTCTCGTTAAAAAAGACGGACTTCCTGAAATTGCTACTGAGTTAAAAAATACCTTAAGGGAAGCAGGTTTTACTGTAGAATATGATGAGGGAAATACAATCGGTAAAAGATATGCCAGAGCTGATGAAATCGGTATTCCTCTTGCTGTAACCGTAGATTATGAAACAAAAGATGACAATATGGTTACCGTAAGGGACAGGGACACTGAAGCTCAGGAAAGAATTTCAATTGACGAATTGGAAGAATATATAGAAAAATATTATAAATGAGTTTATTACTCATTTAACATTTTTTCTTTTTTAAAGTTTTCAAAAAGCTCATTTGCCCAGTTAATGCAAGTTTTATTGCTGGAAATCAAAATTCTGTTTTGATCAAATACACCATCATCTCTGAAAAATCCAAGAATCATTTTTTTGTCTGTACATATCAAAAGGAAGTAATTTGTTCCCATACCATTGAAATAGTCAATTTTTAAGTTATTTTTTATCTCCAGATTTTTCATCAGTGTTTCACGGATATCTGCTGGAGATAACAGATGAACAGTCCTGTTTTTTGACGCAAGTCGGTTTAGCTGAGTGTTGAATTCATCATATGAAAATGGTAATATTGCATGAATCGAATTTGCTCTTTTAATGGAATTTGTGATAAGCTCATAGGTCTTATACACATCCAGTCCGTTTGATACAATCAGATGGATATCTCTTAGATAATGAAAAGCAAAGAGGGAATTCACCGGAATCGAATTAATATTATGGTTGAGAATTATTGGTGAAATATTTTCCAAAAGCAGCATCAAATCATCCAGTTCAAAGAGATTGCCGATGCAAAGTCTCATTGAATTGGACAGGAAATAGGAATTTTTTTCCCAATAAATGGATCCGTCCAATTCCAGCTTATGGATAATGTTTGATATTGCACTGTAATTGAGTTTCGTTTCTTGATTGATTTCTTTCATATCCATTGGAGATTCGTATAAAGTCTTCAGTATTTTCAAGCGTATCATTGATTTCGGCAAGAATTTCAAATCATTCTCGATTAGTTCGTAGTTTTTTATTGTTTGTGAAATTTCGTTCATAATTTCTACCACCAGTATTACTTATCCTAGTGTTTATAATACTTTTAATATAAAATCTAAGCAAGTGCGACTAAGCACATAATCGCACTTGCAAAAAGTATTTAAATCATCACTCAAGTCAGGATAATTTTTTAATCCAAGAGCAACATATCAATTAAGTGAGAGTTTAATTTGAAAAGTGATTGAAATGATAGACACACATATACATGCTGATGCAAGAAGCGGTGAAGATTTTAATGAAATGTATGTATCTGGAATAGACGTTGCAGTAACATGCGCATATTATCCATACATCATAAATAATGACAGCATTCTTTTAAATCATTTAATGAGAATTCTGAACTATGATACCAAGAGAGCAAATGAATACGGACTGGACCTGAAAGTTGCACTCGGAATACATCCGACAAACTCCAATGTTGATGGAGAACTGATTTATGAAAATCTATACAAATGGATAGAGAATAAGGAAATCATAGCTATTGGAGAAATAGGACTTGAGGACTTGACTGAAAAGGAATATGAAGTATTCAAAAAGCAGCTGGACATAGCTGAAGAGACAAAAACAAATGTTATTATCCACACACCCAGAAAAAATAAGGAGAAAGTGCTTGATGAGATATTGGATATTCTGCCAGAGCACATTTCACCGGAATATGTAGTTATAGACCACATTAACTCAAATGTTGTTGATAAGGTAATCTCAACAGACTACACATTAGGATTGACTGTTCAGCCGCAAAAAATGGACAAATTTGAAGCCATTGATATTTTAAATGAATATAGTTTTGATAAATTCTTGCTTAACAGTGACATGAGCAACAAGCCATCCGATCCGTTGTCCGTTCCAAAGACAATACGCGAATTGACAAGACAGGGCTTTAATCAAAAAGAAATTGATAAAATTGCATTTAAAAATGCTGAAAAATTTTTTAATATAGATTCCTGCTAAAAAAGATGATGAATTTACGCTGAAATCACCGTTAAAAATAGTAGAATTAAACTAAAAAAAATAAAAAAATATAAGCAATCAAAAGATTGCTTATTTCACTTCTATTCGAGATATAATCTTACACCTTGGATGATTAAAGCTACACCAATAAGAATTGCAGCGAAAAGAGGTTGATCGATTGAAAATCCTCCAAGAGCAAAGGATATTATACCTAAAACTATAATTAATACAGAAGCGAGTTTTCCGATTTGTGTATCTGAAATAAGACCAACAATACCTGCTAAAATCATTAGAATACCTATGATATAGAATTGTAATCCGAAAATGAATGATAATGCAGTAATGTTAAATACGAATACCAGCCCTACTATAATGGCCAGAATTCCAACAATAATATTGACTGCTGAAAATCCGGATAGTATTAATGCTATACCAAAGAATACTAAACTCAATCCAATAAGAATGGACAGAAATGCAGTACTAAAAATAGGACAAATTATGAAAATTAATCCTAGAATTATTGATAATATACCAGATATTTGATTTGATTCCATATTTTTTCTCCAAAAATTTGATTATATATTAAAAAGGAAAATGAGAGTTTAACTCTCATTCTTTTTTTGGCTGCAGCCGCAGCGTTGCAATAAATACAACTGCTAGCAGAATAGCTGTTATTATCATTACGAATCCCATAGCTTCCTGAATAATGGTATCTACAGCATTCACAAGAGTACTGTCCTGTGTAATATTTTCAGTACCTGCTGTTTGGAGGAAATTCGCTGCATCGTCAAAGAATTGTGGGTCGTTTGAATGCTCTGGTGCATACATATCGATTGCAGTGCTTAGACCTCCCATAACTCCAAGAATTAAAATTACCCCAATAATAGCTGTACCCATTGATTCACCTAATGTCTGAGTGGTTGTAAGAACACCGGATGCATTGTTTTCATTTTTCTTAGGAATATTGGCTAATGAAATATCTGTACTTAGAGACATTACGAAACCAAGTCCAGCACCCAATACAAACAAACCAGGCATTAACTCATACATTGATGTGTTCAATCTGAATTGATAGCTTAAAATCACACATCCAATGATTGCTATTAAAGATCCTAATGCTATAAGTTTCTTATGACCAAATTTAGTGGATAAACTTGGGGCTGCTATTGCAAATATAAGCAGACCTATAGTCATCGGTAGTGTGGTCAAACCTGTATTTAATGCGTTTAACTGCATTACACTTTGCAGGAACAAGGAAACAGCAAACAATGCTCCTCCCATTGCAAGACAACCAATTAATCTAATGATTGCTCCTACACGTAAATTTCTGTCTTTGAATAATCCCATATCAAGTAACGGTACTTTACCATTACTTTTTCTTCTGCTTTCAAACCATGCAAATGCTGCTAAGATAATTAAACCTGCAACGATTACCATTATACTGGTTGAGGTATCTTTTGTCAGCATTAAAATACCCCATACGAACAATACAAGTCCTATTAATGAAATTATAGCACCAGTAATATCCAAATCGCTTCTTGATTCGGTAGGTTTGAAATCAGGTATTTTACTTTGCATTACTAAAATAAATATTACGAATATTAATTCAATTGCGAATCCCCATCTCCAACTGAAAAATGTTGTCATGACCCCTCCAAAGAGCGGACCGACAGCTGCAGAAATGGAAACCATTACACTTTCAATTGCTAAAGCAAATGTACGTTGTTCACCGGAATAAATTCCACTAATAAGGGAAACAGTAGCAGGTGTCATTAATGCCCCTGCAATACCTTCAATCAATGCCCATCCAATAAATAATACTCCTGTACTCCAACTTATAGCTGCGGTAAATGTACCGACACCATAAAGCACAGTACCTATTATGAACAGTTTCTTTTTACCAACTATATCCTGAAGTTTGGTACTAAGAAGCATGAATGCTGCAGTGATGAGTGTGTAAAAGGACATAATCAATTGAATGGTACTAACATCAGTATGCAGGTCAACTACAACCTTAGAAATACTAACATTCATGAATGTAGCATCCAATGTTATAATAAATGAAGCACAAGCCACTAATATTAATGGAATCCATGAGTGTTGCCTAATAGTTTCATTCATTTTTTCCTAATCCTCCATATCAATATAAAAATAAGAAAATATTAACAAATTAGATGTCCAATATTTTTCTCACTAATTATTTATCCTTTTATTGTTTTATAAAGTTTTTGTTGTTTAATGAACAAAAACTATAACATTAGTTGCAATTTTTCAATATATCCGAACATTCATTCACCACATCAATTTTAAATCCAACAGAACGTTCGTTCTCTATATTATTTAATAATAATGAAATCCAATATTATTAAATGTATGAATACAAAGAAATTAATTTTAGAAAAGACTTTAAAATTAATGATTGAACAGCGAAACTCCATCGTTTCAATTAGACAAATCAGTGACGCCACAGGAATTGCTACCGGCGGAATATATTATTATTTTTCAGGAAAAGAAGACATATATAATGAAATTACTGAAAGATACTTTATAAATTATATTCAATTCGATATGGATAAACTCAGGCAGATTAAAGGAAATGCAAAAGAAAAAATCCACGATGCCATGACTGAAATGTTTAAACAAAAGCAAAGCGGAATCGAATTTGAAACGATTGATGTTGTAGATTACAGAATCATAGGGGATGTTTTAACTGCAAATGGGTTTACTTATGAAAATTCTCAGGAGATTTACAAACGTATCATAAAACAATTGAATGAATTTTTCACAGAAATTATTGAGGAAGGTCAAAATAACAGAGAAATTCGGCAAGACATCCCAACAGAAGACATTGTATATTCATTAATCAACATGTACATGGGAATTCAATATCAATGGGACATATATTGGATTGATGACATGATTTCAGCCTTTGAAGACAATTTTGATTTGGAATGGGAAAAAATAAGATTCAAAGAATAATTAAATGACAATGAAAAAAACATGATGTGGTTAGATGAACACGAAAGATATGATTGTTGAGAAAACGCTTAAATTAATATTGGAGAAAGGTACAATTGATATTTCAATCAGTGAAATTCGAAATGCTACAGGACTGACAACCGGCGGCATATATTATCATTTTTCAGATAAAAGCGATATATTTGAAGCAATTCTTCAAAAGTATATGGTGGATTATATTAAAATCGATTTTGATCAAATCATTCTTGAAGGTTCATCAAGGGACAGAATTCATGACACATTGTCTTATATTTTAAATCACTTCATAAACGGTGTGGAAATTGAAAGCATCAATGAAAACATCAATTATAGGGATGTAGTACTTCTTTTAACCGCAACAGGCTATGCCGAAGATGAGGTTAACAGTATAGTTTCAAAAACAGGAAAAGATATTAAAATATTTTTAACCGACCTTGTCGAAGATGGCAAAAAGAAAAATGAAATCAGACAGGACTTTTCAACTGAAAACATTGTCGAATCATTGGTTATGATGTATATGGGAATTCAATATTCCTGGTTAATTTTTTCAAATGAGGATAATGATTTCATTTTTGAGAAAAACTTTGATATAACCTGGCAGGCCATCAAATCCCAGTAAAAACTACTTTTTAATCTTGAAAAATATTTCACAAAAGTATTAATTTTTTAGGATTAGGAGTCGAATAATTTAAAAATAAGAATAAAAATCTCCATATCATAATTTCCAAATCAATATTTAATTTTTAACATTGATGAAAATAAGAGAACATATGTTCTGTATCAGAAGTCTATTTGATTTCTGTAAGATGATACCTTTATTAATACCAAAAATCATATATTTTAAGTGATATATTGTTTTTCTGAGGAATAATCCAAAAAATATTCATTTTTAAACAAAATATATTTTGCATTATAAGAGATTTCCCGGAAAGACAAAACAATCATATGTGAGGTTGAAAAAATGTTTATGAATATGATACTGAATATTATTAGGATTATAATAATTGTTTTGATAATTTATGCAGTGCTAAAAGGCTTAAAAACTTTATTAAAAATAGGAATAATCATATTTGTTATTTCTATACTATTAGGATTATTAGGATTTTAATTATCTTTTTAAATAGACAAAATGAGCGATATACTGAAAATATGTATCTGGAAAAGATGAATTATCAACAAAACTAAATGATTATGATAATGCTTTAAGTAAAGCCGGAATATGGGACGTGGACCTGATAAAAGTATCCAGCATGCTTTCAGGAAATGATGAAATGTGACTTGCCAAAACTTAAACCTGAGGCAATGGTAAACTGCATATTATTATGAATTACCTCAGACACCTGCGATACAATTACTGCAGTTGTAGCTGCTTTAAAAGCATGCATCCTGTATCCCATCAGTTGTTTATTTAACTGATAGATAAAACTTTAAATAGCGGTGATTAGATGAATTATATTATTCTTGCTTTGCTTTTTATTCTATCCGGTTTTTTCATGAAATATTCAGATGACCTATATGATGTAAACCATGAACAGAGGCTTTCAACAATTTTAGGCATTATATGTGCTATTGCATCAGCTGCAGCATCACTTTATAATACAGATGCGGCATATATTTTTATTTCCATCCTGATAGGCAATCTCATTGTTTTAAAAGTGGACGGAATCCATCATATAGTTACTTTTGATTGTTTTTGCAGCAATAATGTTTATTGTAGGAATTCCCGAGATGAGCTTGGTCATTATGCTGATTTGTATTTTGGGTATTATATGTGATGAAATAGGTCATGAACTGATTCCAAATATGACTGACAACAGGTTTTTAAATTTCTTTTTTGAATATCGGTTTGTAATGAAGATTATGGTATTATTGCTTGCTGTTTGCGGTGTGTTTGACATTTGGATATTTGTCTGCTTTATTTTCTTTGAAATATTCTATGTAGTTGCAGGCATTGTTTTTGAAAGATATAATTAAAAAGGGATATTATGTATAGTTTTGTTATTTGTGTTCTTGCATTGGTTGCTTCGTACTTTGTTTATGGAAAATTCCTTGAAAGAATTTCCGGTGTTGATGAAACCCACGAAACACCTGCATTTAGACTGCAGGATGGTGTTGATTACATGCCAATGTCCAAAATCAAGAACTTTTTAGTTCATTTTTTGAATATTGCTGGTTTGGGACCTATTTTTGGAGCAATACAAGGTGCATTATTCGGACCTGCTGCATTCGTATGGATTGTACTGGGTACAATATTCATTGGGGGAGTTCATGACTTCTTCTCAGGATTCATGTCCATACGAAATGACGGATTCACAATGCCAAACATTATTTCAAAATATTTGGGAAGTAAAATTCAGAAGTTCATGGCAGTTCTTATTGTAATTACAGGGATTTTTGTTTCAGCCACTTTTGCAAAGGGAGCTGCAGGTTTGCTCACAGATTTAACCAGTATAGATATACTTATCTGGACGACAATAATATTCATTTACTTTTTGATTGCAACAGTATTTCCAATTGATAAGATTATTGGAAAAATATATCCTGTTTTTGGGGCATTACTGCTGATTATGGCTGTGCTGATGATTGGAGCATTGATCTTAAATCCATCATACTCCATTCCTGAATTCACAACACAAGGTTTGTATTTAACTGACAAAAGCATTTTCCCATACCTGTTTATTACAATCGCCTGCGGTGCCGTTTCAGGTTTTCATGCATCCCAATCCCCGATTGTTGCAAGATGCATTGAAAATGAAAATGATGCAAGACCAGTATTTTATGGTGCTATGGTTTTAGAAGGTTTAGTTGCTCTTGTTTGGGCTGCAGTTGCAATGGCATTTTTCCACGGACAGCCTCAGCTTGCAGTAATCTATGGTGCAACACCATCAGTAGCAGTTTATGATATGGCAAAAACGTTGGTTGGACCTGTCGGTTTGGTTTTAACTATTATCGGAGTGGTCATCTGTCCAGTTACATCAGGAGATACTGCGCTTAGAAGTTCGAGAATAACAATTGCGGATGAACTTCATTTAAACCATGAAAAACTAATTTCAAGACTAAAAATTGCCATTCCATTGTTTTTAGTGGCATTTGGATTGACTTTTGTTGATTTCAGTTTGATTTGGAGATATTTTGCCGTGTCCCAATTAATAGTGGCTACAGTAGTATTATATGCTGCAAGTGCTTATCTGAGAAATAATGAAAAACCATATATTATTGCATTGATTCCGGCAATCCTGTGTACATTAATTGCATTCGGATATATCCTGCAGGCTCCTGAAGGTTTCAGATTGCCTTCAATGACTGCCAATGTGATTTCAGTTATTGCAACAGTTATTATTTCAATAATTTTCATTAAAAAACACAAATAGCATATACTGCATGATTTGATATTTATAGATTTATGGGTTTGTGTCAGTAAATGAAAAATAAGCATTATTAAAATCAAAGCAATTGAATTATCTTTAATTTAAATGCAGATATCTGTCAATTAAAAGAAATGATTTGACAAGCGAAAATTAATCAAAAAGTATTGGTAAATGCTCAGGCATTTACTTTTTAATTTTTTAAGGCTTTAAACATTAGTTTTCGATTTTTTCCTTATCATCAATATAGACGATGACCAAAATAAGCATAATGACATGTAAAACAAGCAGAATCAGTGAAGTCTGGTTAAATGCAATAACTGATGCTGAATTGTGGTCTATAACACCACCTGCCAAAACGGCCACCATTACAACCACCATTGATGAGCCGATTGCTGCAAAAATCTGTCTTAATGTATTGTTGACTGCAGTTCCGTCTTCCACCTTATCTGATACCATCGTCAATGCCCATGTTGTGGCCGGCATCAGGGCAAGTCCTGCACCGATATAACGGATGGATTGGGTTATCATCATGAATTCAAATGAGGAATCCTGAGTATAAAACATCATGCTTGCAAATCCTATTATTGAAATAATACATCCCATTATCAGAACCTTTTTGATTCCTATCCTGTTTGTAAGCATAGGACCTATGAAATTGAATGCGATAATCAGAAGACCTCCCGGAAAGAGCACGGAAGCTGAAATAATCGCTGAATTGTTTGCTATACCCTGAATGAATATGGGGACAAGTGCTGTGCATCCGTTTAAAGCGAAAAAGAGAATGCAGATAAATACTGTTCCCACAGTAAAGTACTTGTTTTTAAGAATGGAAATATTAATCAAAGGTTTGTTTAATTTTGGCTGACGCCTTACAAACAATATCAAAGCAATAACTCCAATAATTATCGGCACAATTACAAAATAATGAGTGAAACCGTAATCCGCAACATTTGTAAAACCAAGCATCACTCCTCCGCAACCAATAACTGACAATAAGACTGATAAGTAGTCCAGAGGATAATTTTCAGTTGGTGTATTGTCCTTTACAAGAATCAGCCCAGAAATCATCAGAATCAGTGAGGATATTGTGAAAAACAAAAACAGTGCTCTCCAGCCATATAATGTTATTACAAAACCTCCAATGAATGATCCGACAACTGGAGCTATGGCAACAACCAGGCCATACAATCCCATATAAGTTTGCCATTTCTCTTCAGGGATTATTCTTAAAAGCAGAATCTGAACATAAGGCATCAAAACACCGTTTCCTATAGCTTGAAGAACTCTGCCTATAATTAACACAGCCAATGAAGTTGAAAAGTAACATATGATGGATCCCAAAAGGAACATGATTAATGAAAAGAAAAATATTGTTTTTGCATTAAATCTACGTGATATGAAAGCACTTAATGGAATCATGACCCCCACAACAAGCAAGAAAGCGGAATATGACCACTGCGCTTGTGTTGAAGAGACAGAAAAGTCACTCATCAGATAAACAACACCTGTTGTGATAATTCCTTGGGATATGCTTATTAGGCTGGTGGCCAAAGTAAATAAAACCAACAACTGCATTTTATTATCTAATTTAATGTTCATTAATTCACCATTTAATTATATTCGTTGAATATCATGAAAAAAGAAGAATAGTTTAAGAATTAAACTATATCAGAATATAAAAATCCGAGAGCGCTTTGACCAAATAATGCAATGTACGGTGTTATCACGATATTAAGAATTGATAAAACAAATAAATGATCAAAGATAACTGTTAAAACAGCCTCCATACAACCGACAATCACAAGAATTAATATGGACAATACGATTACCTTACCTATACCAATCATTTTCAGGTCTTTTGCTGCTGAGATAAAATTTAAAGCTTTCATTAAACTACCTGTGTGCGCCAATCTTGCTTCAGCTATAACCTGGAAGAATGTGAAGACTAAAAATATGAGCAAACCTGCCGCAAGGGTAATTGCTAATGAAACAAATAATGGGAATGAAGCCTGAGTTATTACGTCTGTAATGGCGGAATCTCCCACAATAATCGGAGAAATCTGTAAAGTTAATGCTTGATAGATACTTATAATATTACCGTGAACATTTGTAATCAATCCGATAAATACAACAATCAGTGCAGGAACTATAAAGTAGAATATCATGATAACGATTTTCTTTAAACCGAGACCCCAATTTCCCCACCATTTAAAATCAGGTATTTTATCCTGCAGTTCAATACCGGATTTAACACACTGAAGGGAAATCCTTCGAGTAATAATTCCGATTATTATTGCAATTGCAATATATGTTGCCCCAATCACTAAATTTACAATGTCGAAGATTCCAAATATAAATGTTATAACTCCCTGAACAGCAAATGCTCCAGCCAACACTGACAAAATAGCATAAATTGATAATATCTCTAAGTTTTTTGATGGAAATATAAATGCTCTTTTTATTATTTCTGTTATGTCCATATTAACATCCACTGAATATTTATTTTGACTTTCATGTTTTTATTTTAATGTTAAGCTATATCTGAATATAATAATCCAAGAGCTCTTTGAGAAACTAATACCATGTATGGAGTTAGTATAATGTAAAGAACTGATAATAAAAATGGATAAAAGGTTAATGCAATTATTAAAATAATCTCAATAATTGCAATGACTACAACAACTGCCAACAGTAACAGGATTACTTTGCCCACACCAATTCTTGTTATGTCTTTTACAGCTTCAAAAATATTTAAAGCTTCCTTTAAACTGCCAGTATTTGCCAATCTTGCTTCAGCCATTAATTGAAGGATTGAAAAGATTAAAAATACAATAAAAGCAGCAGTAAGAGTAATAGCTAAAGAATTCAAGAAATCTGTTAATAGAGGAGATATTGAAATAAATGCAATCTCTATAGGAATATCCATGAAATAAACACCATATATCTGTAGAACAAATTCTTTTACAACCTCAATGGCGTTGCCAAAAAGATTAGTATCGAAACTTACAAGCATAACAATTAATGCAGGAATAATAAAATAAAATAATGAAACAATAAAGTTATCAAAACCTGTCATAAAGTCTTTATACAATTCAAAAACAGGAACGTTATCATCAAGTTCAATCCCAGATTTAATAATCTTGATGTGATAACCTGTGATTATACATCCGATTAGCAGTGAAATTAAAAGATATACTCCTCCCATCAAATAATTCTCAGCATCAATAATTCCAAATGCATATGTAAAAATGCCTCCCAGGGCAAATCCTACCATAAGCACTGACAAAAGAAGATAAATTGCAAATCTTCCAGTATTTTTTGATGGAAATAGAAAAGCGTCCTTGATTATTTCAGTTATATTCATGTTAATCTCTCCTGCAAATATTTTCATAAGCAATTCTTTGTAATCCATCCTATTGGATTCAGAATATGAATAGTTTAGTTCAACTTTATTTTAAAAAACGGGAAAAGAGAATAAGCAAAAGAGTTATTCTATGACCCTAATCTTATTTGTCATGTCTTCTTTGAAGTTCATTTTTGAAATGTATCCTCCTTAGAAGTATCATGTTGAACTTATATATAAAATCTATATTTTATTGTTATTAAATAATGTAGAAAACGAACGTTCTGTTTTTGATAAATATACTAAGAACAAATGTTGTTTTAGGTATTATGAGGGAATAATATATATTATTTTAAAAACTAAATAATAGTTTATGAGAAAGTTTTTGAAGGTTTCATTAAAATTTCAATGGAAAACAATATTGATTATTTTCGCTTTGATAATCATTCAGACATTCTTTCAAATGGAAATAATTGATTTGTTCAGTGCGGCTTTGACTGGAGTTAAAGAACAGAAAATCGATTTGCTTGTCAAATCCGGATCATATATGTTAATGTATACTGTCATTTCAGTGATTGCCATTTATATCATTTCCTTTCTCTCAACAAAAGTGGCCTCAAATGCTGCCTATACCGTCCGTGAGAAAATCTTCCATATACTGATGAACTTGCCTGATGAGGAAATTAAGCAATTTAAAATTTCAGGGCTGGTTACACGGTCAACCAGGGGAATGTCCTCAGAACAGGGTTTTATAGTAATAATACTCACACAATTAATGCTGATTCCAGTTACACTTGTAGCAATTATTTATGAAATATCGTTGATTGATACGACTTATGCATTGTTCTTCTTGGCATTTGTTGGCGTTCTTGGCCTGATTCTGATTTGGAGAATGAAACAGATTGTAAAAATATTTTTCAGGGCAAAAAAGACATACGGAAAACTGAACCTGCTGTTTTTATCTAAAATCAGTGATATTGCGGGCAGGATTTCATTCAATAAACAGGAATATGGATCTGAATTTGAAAAGGCATGTGAGAATTCCTATGACAAGAATGTCACCTATATCTTAAGCCAATATTACCTAGGCCCGATATTAATGTGGGGTTTATATTCCATTGTTTTAGTTACATTTGCAATGGTTAATTCCGGATACACAATCGGCTTTGAAACCGACAGTGTTGTTGATTCATTTATTATTCTGATATATGTTGCCTACTTCGTCAGCACATTAACTTTCCTTCCTGCATTGATTGACAGGTGGCCACGTGCATATGCCACTTCTGTGCGTTTGGAGGAAGTCCTGAATCTGGAAGATAAAATCATAAAATCCGAAAAAACGGATAATCCAAAAAGAATAGAAATTGTAAAGGAAGATATATCCTGGCAGGATAAGAGTATATGGGCTGAAAGAAATGAAATCTCTCAAAAATTCGCTTTAATATTAAAGGATGACAGGATCAAGGTAATAATCTCAATGATTTTGCTTACGGTATCCACATTGTGTATGGTTTATGCCCCTAAAGTTGCAGGAAAAACGGTTAATTTATTGAGTTCCAATATGAATTCATTCAACGATGCTGGCGTCTACATTAACCTGGCATTGCTTTTGGTATTGTATTCTGCAGGGTATCTCTTAAAATTAACTCCAAAGAGAATCATGGGAGCTACCGGTGAAAAAGTGGCCTACAATTTAAGAATGAAATTATTTGACAGGATTGATACTGTCGGATCCACGTTCATTCAGGAAAACTCAAAAGGTCTCATCATGTCAAGATTAAACAACGATGTGATGAACATCAGGGAGTTCGTCTCTTCCAGAATTTCTGAAATCTATGCACAAATCCTGTCAATAGTCCTTGTAATAGTACTGATGATGATGACAGACTTCAGATTGAGCTTGATTTATCTGGTGATAGTGCCGATTTATATCATTTCATTTTCCTTATGCGATTATAAATCTAAAGCCTATTATGATGGTCATCAAAAGCATTTGGGTCGATTGATGAGCTATTTTGAAAGAGGTCTCTCAAATCGTGATTCATTCCATGAAAAAGGGTTTAAAAAAATCAACCAAACTGTAATTGACTATTATGCTAAATCCAGGAACGTTACCAACATTATGGAGCCTGTTACAACCCTTTTAACAAATGTAAGCAATATAACTGTTTATATGGCGGGCATTTACTTTTTATCAGTAGGTGAAATGCAGCTGGGAACTCTACTGGCGGTTATCATGTACGGACAGCTATTGACAAAACCTATTAAAAAACTAAGTACCTCTATGGCTTCTATTGAAACTGCGTTTTCAAGCATCAAAAGGATATTTGCGATTATTGACTATCGCACAGATGAATAATCATACAGATTAGTGTAAAAAGGTAAGTTATATACCTTTATTTATTTTTTTAATCCGGATTGTATACTTTTTTTATTATGATGCAAAGGATTTGATTGAAATACATCCATATAATATTGATGTATTCCAATATGCCTAATATATGCTTTGATGGTTGATTTCAGATGTTTTTTTAAGTTTGAATGCCTGATGTCAATTTAATTTATTGTAAAATTCGTTTTAACCATTTTTTTGCTTTAAAACTATTGTTGGTACAAATTCATTTAAATTATCCATTAAAAAATAATGCCATATATTTGTGACTGTCAATTTGTTAGGACTTTTGTTATAAAGTAGTGTTTATTTGTTTAAAAATCCTTTTTTCAGTCTTTTTTTATAATTCGGGTTTTTATTTTTCCGTTAAATTTATATAATAGTTATATTCATGATTTTGTAAT
>NZ_JAFSNZ010000018.1 GCF_017447225.1 Methanobrevibacter sp.
AAGCGCCCTGGCCGGGATTTGAACCCGAGTCGCGGGCTCGACAGGCCCACATGATAGCCCCTACACCACCAGGGCAACCAAAACTTAAATAGTATATGTGCAATAATACACTACCAATTACTATAATTTTCATCATATATAAACCTTTTGGAAAAAGTATAGATTTCACCAAAAATCATATGCGAAAAATTATAAATAAATTGAAATCCCGCCTGCCGGACTTGAACCAGCAACATTTGGATCTACAGTCCAACGCTCTGCCAAATTGAGCTAAGGCGGGTAAAGATGGGTCCGCCCGGATTTGAACCGGAGTCTCAGGCTCCCAAAGCCCAAAGGATCGACCAAGCTACCCTACGGTCCCATCAACATACAACATATTATAGTTTACATTTCTTGATATATAAATGTATCTAAAAATGAAACTTGAAAAATATCAAAAAGCCCCGGGCGGGAATTGAACCCGCGACCACCAGATTACAAGTCTGGCGCTCTACCAGACTGAGCCACCGAGGCATGATGATACTAATTAATGTAACATTTTATTGTTTATTAAATGTTATTTAAATACTTTTCGTAAAATAGGACAAATAAACAAAATTTTTATATATAATATAATTTATAATTAATAATCATGACAAATAATGAAAACGAAATTCTTAAAAGAATACCTAAAGTATTGGAAGAATTAAGGGTAAAAACTCCATTAACCCAGTGCATTACCAATTTTGTTACAGTAAATGACTGTGCTAATGCAGTTCTGGCAATTGGGGGATCACCTATAATGGCTGACGATCCACAAGAAGTAGCTGAAATTGTAAATATTGCCGATGCATTAGTGATAAACATAGGGACAGTAAGAAAAGAGCAAATCGAAGCAATGAAAATAAGCTCAAAACAGGCAAATAAAACAAATACACCAATAACATTAGACCCTGTGGGTGTGGGCATCAGTGAAGTTAGAAATACCACCACAGTCGATTTGATTAAAAACAATGACATTACAGCAATTCGTGGGAATATAACTGAAATAAAAACCATATCAAAATTATTCAATGTGATTGACGATACAAATACTGCAAAAGGCGTGGATGTTTGTGACGATGACATTATTACTGAAGACAATCTGAAAGCAAATGGAAACATCATAGCAAAAACTGCAGAAAAATTAAACACAGTAATATTGGCAAGTGGTCCAATAGACATTTTAAGTGATGGAAAAACAACAATTGCCATTTATGGTGGAGATGATATGATGCCATTGATAACAGGTAGCGGATGCATGTTATCTTCTATTGTAGGAAGTTGTGTTGGCGCTGCAGATGCATTTGATGGTACATTACTGGCAATTTTAGCAATGAATAAAGCTGGTGAAAAAGCAAGAGCAAAAGTTGATGAAAACAACTTAGGAACCGGATCATTCAGAGCATTTTTAATTGATGCATTATACAATACTGATGCGGAAGAATTAGTTAGTCAATCTAAAATTGAGATATTATGAAAAATATAGATTTATCTCTTTATCTCGTTACTGATAACAGCGATGATGAAGAAAAATTCCTGAAAACAATTGAAGAAGCTATTTTAGGTGGTGTCAAAGTAGTTCAAATCAGAGAAAAGACTGCGGATACATTAGACTTTTATAATCTTGCACTTAAAGTAAAAGAAATCACTGAAAAGTACAATGTTGATTTGATAATCAATGACCGTGTTGATGTCGCTTTGGCTATTGATGCTGACGGCGTTCATGTGGGACAAAGTGACATGCCCTGTGATGTGACGCGCAGATTAATTGGCGAAGATAAAATATTGGGCGTTTCAGCTGCAACAATCGAAGAAGCTAAAAAAGCAGAAAATGATGGTGCAGATTATATTGGTACTGGAGCAGTATTTCCAACAGCAACTAAAGATGATGCTCCAAGTATTTCAAAAAAAGACCTGATTGATGTGGTCAACTCAATCAATATTCCGGTTGTTGCAATCGGAGGAATAAATTTAGAAAATGCTTGTGAATTAAAAGATACTGGAATAGCAGGATTATCTGTAGTTAGTGCAATAATGGGTGCAGACAATCCTAGAAAAGCATCTGAAGAGCTATTAAAAATATTTAATAGCTAATCTTTACTTTTTTTTAAAGCTTCGACAGCAGCTAACTTTTTACCTGCCAGCATACTGATACAAGCTCCGCCACCACTACTTAAATGACTCATTTGATCTTCCAATCCGAGTCCTGCAGTAGCAGCAGCAATATGGCCTCCACCAATTAATGAAAATCCTTCTGATGAAGCCATAGCATTAATCAAATCTTCTGTTCCCATTGCAAATTTAGGATCTTCAAATACACCAGCAGGCCCGTTTGCAAAAATGGTTTTAGCGTTTCTTATTTCATTTGCATAATAAGCAATAGTTTTAACGCCTATATCAAAAATAGATTCGTTAGGAATTTCATCAATATCAATATCCACCCTTTCGCCATCCCCATCGATAGCTATATCTAAAGGATATTTAACTTTATCACCAAATCTTTCAATTAAATCTTTAGATTTTGCAACCATATCTTCATATCCACGGCTTGCAATGAAATCCTTATTAACCTGTCCAATATCGACCCCGGCAGCCCACATTACAATATTTGCTACAATACCTGTTGTCAATATTGAATCGGCAGTCCCATTACTTAATACATTTTCCATAACATCAATGGAATCATCAGGTTTCATTCCTCCAAGCAGGAACACACATGGATGCTGAACATTATCCAAAGCGTTTTGAATCACAGTCAATTCCTCTTCCATTACACGTCCCGCTGCAGAAGGAGTATTAACAGTGAATCCGACAAGTGATGCCTGTGAACGGTGAGCAGCCGCAAATGCATCATTTACAAAATAATCAATTAATGGAGTGAGTTCCCTTACAAGAATTGTTTTGGATTGCTCCAATGGTGTTCTTGAAAGTGACTCTTCAGAGAAAAACCTTACATTTTCAAGTAAAAGAATTTCATGAGCTTTTAAATTACGAATAGCTTCTTTTGCAGATGCAGAAAATATTGAATCCACATATTTAACTCTTAAATTTAAAATATTGGACAAAGCTTCGGCATGTTGGGATAATGTAGTAAAATCCTTTTTGCCGGGACGGCTTTGGTGTGCAAGAATAACGACACGTGCTCCTTTTTTTGATAATTCCTTAATCGTTTGAGCGTGCAATTTTAATCGGGTATCATCCAAAATAATTCCGGAACCGGGATCAACTGGAGAGTTTACATCGATACGTACAAGCACAGTTTTATCTTCAATATCAAAATCATCAATTGTATTAAAATTAACAGACATACTCCCACTCATCTATAATTTGCTTACAAGGTCAAGTAATGCGTCTTTTGGACTTTCGGCTTTAATGATACCGGAAGCAAGCAATACACCATCTGCTCCCAAATCCATAGCTGCCTTCATATCATCACCGTTAGTGATTCCGGCACCACATAATACTTTAACGTTCTTATTAATCTCTTTTACACCTTTTACACTGTCTTCAACAACTTCAGGTTGTGCTTGAGATACAGGTATGCCTGTTCCAATGAGTTCAGGTGGCTCTACAGCAACAGCGTCAGGATTTAAGCTGGCAACAGCCTTACTTGTTGCAATATTATTGGTACAAACACAGGATTTTATTTCATTTTGTTTGCATAACTGAATAACTTCATCGATATCTGCAAGCTGCATTCTTTTTTCAGAATGATTTATTAAAGAACCTGAAATTCCGGCTTCAATTAATGTTTCAATTAGATTTGCGCCGGTGTGGCCGCCCGGAGATATTGGATCAATATGTTGAGCATAAATAGGAAGGGAAGTTTCATCGCTGATTCTATAGATATCAGCTGCCTGAGGAACTGCAACCATTGTAATGCCAGACTCTGCAGAAGCACTTTCCAAATCCCTTGCAAGATTTAAAGCATTCAAACCACTTGATTCCAAATAAGTTTTATAATTTAATATCACTATTGGCGTATTCATAATATCCCCATTATTGACTTATTGTATTATATATTTAGAATACATTATTAAAAAGACTTATGATTGGAAATTCGTCTTTTAGACAAGTCGATATAATCCTTATTAATATCATAACCAATATAATAACGATTATTTTGAATGGCTGCAAGACATGTAGTCCCACTACCACAAAAAGGGTCTAAAATAACATCGTTTTCATAACTATACAAATTAATTAGTCTATGAGGTAATTCAACTGGAAACGGTGCTGGATGACCTACTCTTTTAGCATTTACTGCAGGAAAAGTCCATACGCTTTTTGTCCATTGGATGAAATCCTCTTTAGAGATTGTGTCTAGTTTTGTTTGGGATTTGTTTTTAGAGTAGGATTCCTTTGAAAAAACCAGAATATACTCATGATAATCTCTCAGTACAGGGTTTGAGGCAGACATCCAGCTGCCCCAGGCACATGATCCTCCTGCGCTGGCAGACTTATCCCAGATTATTTCTCCCCTCATCAAGAAACCTATTTTCAGCATGATGTTGATAACCAGCACGTGAAGAGGAATATATGGCTTTCTTCCGATATTTGCTATATTGATGCATGCCCTGCCTCCGGTGACCAGTTTTTTATATGTCTCGCTGAAAACAGATGTCAGAAGCTCTTCGTACTCAGACAGGGTCAAGTCATTGTCATATTCCTTTCCGACATTATATGGAGGGGATGTGACCATCAGATGAATGGAGTTATCAGGTATTTCATCCATATTTTCACTTGATTTAGCATATAATTTATTTAAATCTTTTTTGGGAATTCTTGTTTCTTTATATTCAACTTTTTTGGGAATTTCAAAGTCTTCAAAAAGCTTTGACGAATAGAATTCTTTTGAATCGTGGCTTTCCCTTAAAACTGAACCGAAAGATGAAGTTTTTGTTTTTCTCATGTTAAGACCTGTTAATCATTTGTAGGAATTTCAAACCTTTGTTCTGATAGGTATTTTCATAATTTGCAATTTCGATTATTTTTCCCAGCTGTTGAGGGCTTTTCATACCTGAAAAGAAATTAAGGTTTTCACTGAACAATGAACTTAAGCTTTCATTCAGCTCGTCAATATCATCAAATCGGATAAAACCTCCATTTGGAGTGGTTTTTCTGGTATTTCCATGATTTAGAGGAAATGGATTCAACGACCAGAACCCCTGAATGATTCCTGCATTTTTCAGATAATCCGCCTTTTTGCAAAAACCGTTTGATAGCGGCGCATTGCCTATGACCACCAAAGGTATTTTAGAAGCCTTCAGACTGGATACTCTAATGTCAATGCATTTTCCTATTGCCTTTAGAATTGAATCTGATCGTGTAAAGCTCGGTTTTCCTTTGTGAGTTCTGTAATCTCCGATTTCAGTCAATTCATTAGTATTGACATCATAGCGCCAATTCCAAACAATGGACATCTTGACTTCAAATATTATTTTTACCTCTTCCGGCTTAATACTTTCTTGTTTTTTGTGGCAATGACCACGTCCGCCGGTGAATTGTAGGAAATGCCGATGGCAGGAATCTGTGCCTGCTGCATAACATGAAGGTCTTCATCAATAATTTCTCTTAAAATATCCGCAACCCATTTTTCGCTGAATTTGCCTATCAGTGAATTTCGAGACTGGAGAGTTGTCTTTTTACCCCGATAATTTTTCGGCCAGTATGCCAGAAAGTTTCCGTCGTCAGTCTGATTGAACAGCTGTTGTACCGATGCAAAATTCCTTGATTGTGTGAAAAATAACTTTTCTTGATTTTTGTTCCATAATTTCATGAATAATTAGTAAATAATTAAACATTTATATATTTTACTTATAAATAAATGAATAATTTTCATGTGAAAGCAATATTTACTTCAACTTGTAAAAATTCAATAAGTACTAATACTAACAAAACTAAAAATAACTTTGATTTTATGTCATTCAATAATAGTCAACAAGAAAGATTAGAAAAAAGCGGATACAGATTTGTAGGAAGTCATGGTCATGCAGCAGTCAAAACATGCCACTGGACTCGTCAAAGCATTGTGGATAAGGGAGTCTGCTATAAGGAAAAATTTTACGGCATCCAGTCCCACAGGTGTCTGCAGATGTCTCCAGCAGTTCCAAACTGCCAGCAGGAATGTGAATTCTGTTGGAGAGATCTGACTTACACCCAAACAGAATGGGAAGATGAGGAATATGATGATCCGAAAAGCATTGTTGACGGAGCAATTGAAGCACAGAATAACCTTTTGTGCGGATATTATGGTAATGACAAGGCAAACCCGAAAAAACTGGAAGAGATGAAAAAACCGACCAATGCAGCAATTTCCCTGGCCGGTGAACCGACACTCTATCCGAAAATCGATGAACTCATCGGCGAGTTCAACAGAAGGGATTTCACAACTTTTGTTGTCAGTAATGGCCAGTGCGTTGACCGATTGAGAAATCTGGAAAATGACCCTTACCAACTGTACCTTTCCTTGGATGCGCCTACAAGCAAAATATATGATGACTTATGCAGGCCAAGAATAAGCGATGCATGGGATAATTTAAATGAATCTCTCGAAACGCTTTCCACTTTCAACTCACGCACATGTATAAGAAACACCTGCGTTAAAGGGAGAAACATGGTTAATCCGGAAAAGTACGCTCAGCTGATAGATAAGGCAAACCCCGATTTTGTTGAAGTAAAAGCATACATGTTCGTTGGCTCATCACGTGAAAGATTAAGTCTTGAGAATATGCCAAGATTCAATGAAGTAAAAGAATTTGCTCAAAAAATCGCAGATGAATGCGGCAGAGAAATCACAAACGAGTCCGAAATAAGTCGTGTGGTTCTTTTGGAATAAAATAAATAGATTAAGGGTTTACTGCCTCATCAGCAGCCCCCATTGTAACTTTAATGCTATCTGACAGGTTAATTTCTGAAATCTTTTTTGAAGATTCTGATTTTGCTCCGTAATAAGCCTGGGCAAAATTCATTGTAATAAATATTACGTCCTTAAAATCTAAAATAAAATCATCTTCAGGGATTTTGTTTAAAATATCAACCAGTTCATTTGCAATATCACTGGATTCCAAATGTGTACCAAACTCAGCACCAATATTAATAAGCATAATTTTCACCTACATACATATTTGATTTTCATTATTAATTAAATTATATTAGTATCAAAAAACTGAAAAAATGAATTTTATGTTCATTTAAAAAAAATGTTTATATAATTTAAGTTACATATATTTGGATAATATAAAATTTATTTTTATATATGTATAATGACCTAATTCTTTAATAAAACGGAGAATGTGAAAATAAAATGAGAAGAAGAAAAAAACTGATAATTGCCATACTTTTAGTTATCCTTATAGGTTTATTGACGATTATAGCTGGAGCACTTATGGGAGGTCCGGATTTATCTGAAGAAAGTAAGAACATTTTAGTTTTGGCTTCAGATAAAGGAGAACAGCCTAACGGTGCAGTTGATATGGCATTTATGGTTCACTTGGAAAACGGATCCGTAGCAAATTATACTCCAATATATCCTGGAGGTAAAGCACACCCTACACAATCAGCGCCTGGAGGACTTAGCGGAAGGATGCTGTTGCACGACTGTCTTTGGGATGGAGCAAAACAGGGTATGCAATATGCTAAAGAAATTGTAGAGTATAATACAGGTATGCAAGCAGATGCAGTAGTTGTCGTATATACTGATGGTATTGATGCAGTCATTAATTCTGTAGCGCCGCTGGAAGTGGATGGTGAGCCTACCAACCTAAGCGCAGAAGACATCATACGTGAAAATGATGCATATAATGGATATCCTGGAAGTGAAAACGTTCAAGGAAACATGTCAAGGGGAGATGCAGTAATGGTATTAGTTAAAGCACTTGCTCAGGCTGCACAAGATCCTGCCAAAAAGAGTACAATGGTTCAAACCGCATTAGACCAATACTCAAAAGGAAACATCCTTATGACTCCTGAAGGTTCATTCACAAGATTACTTGCTACAAAAGGATTTGAAAGCTTTTTATAAATCTTTAAAGAATTTATTTCTTTAAAGAACTTTTTTTATTTAAAATTTTATTAAAAAAGAGATTAATCACCAATAGCTCTTTTAGCTATATTCTGACCAATTTTGAATGCTGATTGTAAATCATTTGGAAAACGTGTTTCCCTGATATGCCTTCTCTGCTTTTCATCAAACATATCGGACACATATCTTGAATAATCTTTAAACTGATAAGTTTCATGGACATAAAGATGTTCCGGCTTTGTAAATATTCTTTCTAAAGTGTTTTCATACCTGTCAAACAAATCATGATATCCTGACGAATAAGAATCCTCATCAGAAACATTCATTGTATATATGCAGGCCAAAGGCATTTTTTTATGATTTACTGTTTCAACATTGCTGTATGCAATGAAAGGAAACATGAACCTTTCCAGAAAGCATCTCATATTTCCTGTCAAATCACCGAAGTATACTGGTGAACCTAAAATTACACCATCCGCTTGGGTAATTTCGTTTAGTATAGGTTTGAAATCATCATTATAGACACAACGACCATAATGACGACCATTTACTTTTTTACAAGCAAAACAGCTTTTGCACCCATTGAAAGGAATATCATATAAGTCCACCCTTTCCACATCGGCCTCGGGAAGAATGGAGAGAACTCCTTCAAGGGATTTGTCCAAAAGCTCTGCAGTGCTGAAAGTTTTTCTAGGACTTCCGTTTATAGCAAAAAATTTCATTTTTATTTAGCCTTGATTTCATTACATAAGTCAACAGCTTTCTTAGCAGCCTTTTCCATTGAAATCTCATATGGAATACCTGCTTCTTCAAGAAGTCTTTGACCTTCTTCTTCGTTGGTTCCGGTCAATCTAATAACAATATGGATTTCCCGGTCTGAGTTTTCCAATGCCTTGATAACACCACGGGCAACATCATCAGCCTTGGTGATACCACCCAAAACATTTAAAAATACCACTTTAACAGGATCATAGTTTAAAACAATGTTTAAAGCCTGATTAATGATGTGTTCTGAAGCTCCACCACCAATATCCAAAAATGTTGCCGGTTCTCCACCATTAAGCTTAATCATGTCCATCGCAGTCAGTGTTAAACCTGCACCATTACCTATTACGGCAATGTCACCGTCCAATTTAACAAAGTCCACAGCTTTCTTCTTATAGTGAAGCATGTTAACTAAATCCTGGTGTCTGTACAATGCATCATTTTCAACTTCCATCTTAGCGTCAGCAGCGATTAATCCGTCAGGGGTTAAGACCAGAGGATTGATTTCTGCGATTTCACAGTCATACTTGTCGAATACATTGTATAATTTCCAAATCACATCACCCATTTGAGGGATCAGTTCGGAAGGAACATCCATTTTACGAGCGATTTCACGAGCTTCATATGGTAAAAAGTCAATTAAAGGTTGTGGGTAATATTTAATGATTTTTTCAGGATTTGTTTTTGCTAAATTTTCGATTTCAACCCCACCTTCCTTACTTACCATAATAAGAGGCCTTTTTTCTGACCTGTCTATGGAAATACTTAAGAAATATTCATTGATAATATCCGCTTTTTCTTCAATTAAGAGGTGTTTTACTTTTTCACCTTTAATTTCCATACCTAAAATTTCATCAGCAACTTTTAAAGCTTCACCAGGGTTGTCTGCAAATTTTACACCACCTGCTTTTCCTCTTCCTCCGGTTAAAACTTGTGCTTTGACTACTACAGGCACACCCATTTCAGAACAAATTGCAACAGCTTCCTCAGGGGAGTATGCAACGTTTCCTTCAAGGATCTTTATTCCTTCTTGATTAAAAATTTTTTTTGCTACGTTTTCGAAAAACCTCATAATATTCACCTATCTAAACTAAATTATATCCTGCTTCGAATGCCTTAATATTTTTCTCTTCAGTTCCTGCAGGAACACTGTCTTTAATAGCTTCAATAGCTGCATTCTGGGATATAACTTCTGTAATTTTTGTAATTGCTCCAACCATAACAATATTCGCTACGATTTTAAGACCGATTTCATCGTTTGCTGTCTGGGTAGCCGGAGCTTCATAAACTTTAATGTTGTGCTGGTCTATAAACTCACGAACATCTTCAATGTCAGTGGTTCCAGGATCAACAATCAAAGTACCTTCATCTTTTAAATCAACAATATATTTGATTAAAGCTTCATTAGACATAGCTACTAGGATATCCGGACTTTGCACTTTAGGATAATCGATTTCGCTATCGCTAACAACAACTTCACATTTTGAAGCTCCTCCACGAGCTTCAGGACCATAAGATTGAGTTTGAACAGCTTCATTCTTATCAAAGATACTTGCGGCTTTACCTACAATAATTCCTGCAAGAATTACTCCCTGACCTCCAAATCCACCGATTCTTATTTCAGTTCTCATTATAACTCCTCTTCATAAGCTGAATTGATTAACGTTTTTTTACCGAATTTCTCTTCACTGATTCTTTCAATGTTTTGAGTAAATTCAGGTCTTTGTGAATTTGCAAATTCTCCAACGACAATTTTGCCTTCCAAATCTTTTTTTCTCATCCTGTCAGCGGCTGATTTGAATACAGTATTCATTTTTAAAGTAACCGCCATAGCTGTTGGAGTTCTAAGTTTATTTTTACGGCCATAATATGTCGGACATTGGGTTACGACTTCAATGAAGGAAAAGCCCGGATTTTTAAGACCGTCCTTAATTGCTGTGACCAAGCTTTCAATCTGTATTGTGGTCCATCTTGCAGAGTATGTTGCACCTGCAGCTGCCACAAGTTCAGCCAAGTTAAACGGAGTGTCCATATTCCCATATGGTGCGGTAGTTCCGAAACTTCCTTTAGGGGAAGTAGGGCTGATTTGACCGCCTGTCATCCCATAAATATTATTGTTGATACAGATAACAGTTAAGTTAATATTTCTTCTGGCAGCATGAATTAAGTGATTACCGCCGATAGAAGCACAGTCACCATCACCAGTGAAAACAACTACATTCAAATCCTTATTGGCAGTTTTTAATCCTGTTGCAAAGCTTAATGCTCTACCGTGAGTTGTATGTAGTGAATCACAATCCATATAACCAGGAATTCTTGATGAACATCCAATACCGGAAACCATTGCAATATTATCAAAGTCCATTTCCGCCTTTTCCATACCCTGCAGGAAAGCATTCATAATAGTTCCGTTTCCGCATCCCGGACAGAAAATGTGTGGAAGTCTGTCTTCTCTCATGTACGGAGTAAATTTATTTTCTTGTGACATTTAATTTCCTCCTATTTCATTAATTTTGGATAATATTTCATCAGGAGTAGGCATAAGTCCGCCAACTTGACCCATAAGATATACATTTGCATCTCTTCTTAAGACACGGTCGACTTCATAAAACATTTGACCCAAGTTCAATTCGACAACAAGAACATCAGATGCATTTTTAGATAACTCCTTAACTTGCTCTTCAGGGAAAGGCCATGGAGTATCAAGTTTGATATAACCTACTTTTTTGCCTTCAGCCCTTGCCTTTTCAACCGCTTCTGAAGCAGATCTTACTGGAGCACCGTAAGATACAATGACAATGTCTGCATCCTCACAGTATTTTGATTGGACTGAGCATATTTTATCCCTGTTATTCAATACTTTGTCACATAACCTTTGGACTAATGCATCGTGAGTTTCGGGATCATTAGTATCAGGATAACCTCTTTCATCGTGAGTAAGGCCGGTTACATGAATATTAAATCCTTCTCCGAATGCAGGCATAGGGTTGGTTCCATTCTCAACATTTTTGAAAGGTAAAAAATTATCTTTATCTTCCGGCATTTGTCTTGCAACAATCTCAATATCATCATCAACAGTAATTTTTTCTCTCATGTGCCCGATTATTTCATCAGTCATCACAAAGACAGGAGTTCTGTACTGTTCAGCCAAATTAAATGCTTTTATAGTGAAATCAAAGAATTCCTGAACACTTGAAGGTGATAATGCTATCGGCTCATAATCCCCATGGGAACCCCAGCGGGCCTGCATCATATCTCCCTGCGCAGCCATTGTTGGCTGGCCTGTGGAAGGTGAACCCCTCTGAACGTCAATAATGACAATTGGAGTTTCAGTGATGAATGCATAACCGATATTTTCCTGCATTAAGGATAAACCAGGCCCTGATGTTGCAGTCATTGACTTTGTTCCTCCCCAGGAACCTCCGATAATAGCACCGGCAGATGCAATTTCGTCTTCCATCTGAACAAAAGATCCCCCTACTTTAGGAAGTTCACGGGATAAGGTTTCTGCAACTTCAGTGGATGGAGTAATAGGATAACCAGCAAAAAACCTACAACCAGCTTTTAGTGCGCCTTTTGCACAAGCCTCATTTCCTTGAATAAAAAATTCTTCTGACATTTTAACACCTATTTCCTCCCATTTGAAAACTTAGGATTGAAAGAATTGTCTTCTTTATCAACCCACCAATTTTTATTAATATCAACTGTGATAGCTTGGTCAGGACAAATTACCTCACAAACTCCACAAGCGGTGCACCTATCTTCAAAATTAACGTAAGGAAGCTGTACTCCTTTCTTATTAGTCTCAGAAGATATTGCATAAACATTTTTATAACACATAAATAAGCAAAGGTGGCAACCTTTACATAAATCTTCATTTATTATAATCAAAATTACAATCTCCTAAACAAATCATTAAATTATAATGTATACTATATTTGTTTTCAAACCTTTAAATAACTTATTGAAATCACAAGTTTTTTGGAAAAAATGAGAAAATTAAAATAAATTAAAAACGAAAAAATAAAATATGAAAAGAATAACTATTCCGGTAAACGAAAAGGACATATTATCACTTAATGTGGGGGATCAAATTTCCATTTCAGGTGAGATTTTTACCGGCCGTGATGCTGCACTTCCGCAGCTTGTTGAATTGATTAAACAGGACAAATTGGATTTTGACATTGAAGGTTCCGCCATAATGCACACTGCAGTAAGTGATGCGGGAATAGCTCCGACAACAAGCAATAAGGAAGAAATTGAATCAACAATACCATTTTTGAGTGAACATGGAGTAAAAATCCATATAGGCAAAGGAATGCTTCATGAAGATACCGTTCAATCATTAAAAGAAAATAATTCTATCTTTGTAATAACGCCACCTGTTGCAGCATTGCTGACAAGCAAAGTCCTTGAAAAAGAATGTTTACTATTTGAAAACGAAGGGATGGAAGCATTTTATAAGTTAAAAGTTGATAATATTCCGGGAATAGTTGCAGTCAGCAAAGGCGAAAGTATATAATTTTTAAAAAAAGTAAGGAATAGTTATTGTAAAATAACTTAAAAATTAATTAAAAAAGAAGATTTATTCTTCATCTTCTTCTTCATCAGCAGTTTCTTCTCTTTTTTCGAAAGCATCTACGAAATTAACTTTGGTAACTTCTTCGATGTTTTCCCAAATGTCTTTAGCTATTCTGAATCTTGCAAAGGTAATGTCCATGTAAGATTGTTGATCGAATTTAGCCATTTCATCTAATTGAATGCTTACAACACCGTCTTCAATAGAGATTTCGGTTTTTTCTAAATCGACATTAGGGTTAGCGTAGTGTAACTCAATCATACTTTTGATTTTTTCTTCGTTGTCTTCGATGATTTCAGTTACTTCAACATCGTAAATTAAGTCTTTTCCTGCTAACGGGTGGTTGAAATCTACTTTTACTCTTCCGCCGTTAACGGTTAAGATTCTACCTTCTCCACCTTCAGCTGAAATCCTCATGCCAGGGTATGGGGTCATACCTTGTTTTTTGAATTCTTTCATTGGGATTAATTGTATAGCTTTAGGGTCACGAGGACCGAATGCGTCGTCACTTTCTACTTCAACAGTTTTACGTTCACCTGCTTCAAGTCCAACAATTTCTTCTTCAATTGCAGGTAATAAGTGGTTTCCTCCAACTACGATTGGAATTGGTTTGTAAGTTTTGTTTTCATCAAAAATTTCAGCTTCTTGAGCTATTTCATCATAAGTAGTATCGAATACTTCGTCATTTTCTTTTATTTTACCAGTAAAATTTACACGAACAAAATCGCCGTCTTTAATTGCCATAATAATAACGCTCCTATAATAAATTAATAAACATTATAACATTAATAACTATGTAATATACTACTTAATAAAGTTTCGTTTTTGAATACTGTTCACATGCTCTCACCAGATTTATTAATTAAATCTAACAAAATTCAATATATGCAAAGACGAGGAGCAGTTAATTTGCCGTTGCATGGAGGGCATCCTCCAAGATGGCTATTTTCAAGGATGGTGGAACTTTCAGGAGCGCTAACTTCAGTCATCATTGAAGAGTACAGTCTGAATGAATTTATCCGTAGAATATCAAATCCATACTGGTTTCAGGCATTCTCCTGCGTTTTAGGTTTCGACTGGCATTCCTCAGGAACTACTACGACAACAATGGGTGCACTGAAAGAGTCATTATCTCCAGAAGAGCATGGAATCTACCTAAGCGGAGGTAAAGGTGCCAAATCACGTAAGACACCAGAGGGAATTGCTCATGCAGGCGAGATATTCAATCTGAAAAGCAAAACCACTGAAAAATTGATTGAAACAAGCAAATTATCTGCAAAAATTGACAATTCATGCATTCAGGACGGATACACATTATATCAGCATAACTTTTTTGTAACAGAAAAGGGAGACTGGGCAGTTATACAGCAGGGAATGAACACCGACAACAAATATGCCCGCCGTTACCATTGGATGGGTGAAGAAGTTGATGATCTGCTCTTGGATCCTCACAGTGGAATATCCTGTGACATGAAAACACCAGATACATTAAATATGACTGACAAGCAAAGCAAACAAGCTCAAAAAATCAGTGTTGATTTGATTAATGACAATCCAGATCATTTGAGACAGTATTTTAAAAGAAAAGATAATCAGATGCTTTTGGAAGACTTTTCAATGCCATCTCATCATCCAGTACTTGATATGGATATTTCAGACAAGGAATTTGAAGTTTTAAAAAATGCCTGGGAAATACAGCCTGAAAACTATGAGGAACTGATTTTGCTTCGAGGAATTGGTCCCAAAAAAATCAGAGCTCTGGCATTAATATCCGATCTGGTTTATGGTGAGCCTGCAAGCTGGAGGGATCCTGTAAAATACAGCTTTACCCATGGAGGAAAGGACGGATTTCCATATCCAGTGGATAAGGAAGTTTATGATAATTCAATCCAAACAATAAAAGACGCTCTTGACCAGGCAAAAATAAAAAAAGATGAAAAACTGAAAGCCATTAAAAGATTGGATGATTTTATATCCTAACGGTTTTCATCATGAATATTAACGTTTTTTCCGTGTGCTGTAGGTATAACTTCAAGCACAGGATTTTCGAATTCCAAATCGAATTCCTTACCGTCCATCAGCAAATGCTGGAAAACAGCTAGTGAGGACACTTCAGAATGCGGCTGGGTTGTGACAGACACGTTCCAGTCAGCAGCCTTATAAACCTTTCCGGGAACTTTTGAACCGCCAACAATAATTAAAATATCACTGCCATCCTGTCTGACTTCCGGAGCCACTTCATGAGCCTGAGACCCATACATTGTCAGGTGAACTACTTTTCCACCATTCTTTTTCCAGTTATTGATTACACCCATATAAGAATCAGTATGTTCTATTTCAAAGTTTCCGCCGAATCTTTTGGCAGTATCTCTTACATTATCCATTAATTTGTTGTCTTCTTCACCCGCAAGATAGATTTTGCTTGCGCCGAATGCACGGGCAGTCAGACATACATGAGTAGTAATACGAGTATCTCTTTTTAACCTATGATCCAATCTTAAAACATTGACATTCATTTTATCACCAAATTATAAAAAATATAGAGCTATTGACATGAAAAGCAATGCCATGAGTCTTCCGACTTCATTGCTCATGCCCAAAACATCACCATTTGCAACATTGAAATTTCTTCTGGCAATTACGGATATTATGAAACCTGCAAATATAGCTCCTAAAAGTCCGATTAATCCAACAACTCCACCCAATAAAAATGCGATTATCGCCACGATTACAGTGGACAGTGCATAATTAAAAGAGTTTGTTGATAATATGAAATAGCTTCCAATACCCGGAGTTAACGGCTCTGATGTTAAGGCTGTCGTTAAAAGTGAGCTTTTAGCCACCATTTCACAAATAACTATTCCTATTAAGAAATTATAATCTAAAACATTATTGATTCCGGCAATCGTAAGTGAAGCTACCAGAAATAATGTTGCAATACCTCCCGCACCGACAGAGGAATCCTTTACGACACTCATCTTCTTTTCTGGATTTCCATGAACCATAACTCCGTCAGCCATATCCATTACCCCATCAAGATGATTATAACCTGTTATCAGCATTAAAAACGCATAAACCAGAACCGCTGTGAAAAGTGCATTAAGATGGAGCATTTCTCCACTGATGAATCCGCAGACAGCTGCAAGAACGCCAATAATCAAATGCAGGAATGGCCAGCACCAGGTCAGGCGTGTCATATATTCAATTGAGGTGAATACATTTATTGGAAGTATTGTTGAAAAAGTAAGTAATCCTAAAAGTGATTTGATAGGAGAAAATCCTTCTTCTGTAAAATAATCATCATTTTCCATTTTTTATTCCTCAAACATTAGAATTATTTATTTCCTTTTAGTGAATTATATGCTCAACATGATATATTATTCTTATCATTTATGAAAACAGCATTTAAGTTTTGGCGATTATATCTTTTATCACTTCACCGGCAATTATCAATCCCGCAACAGACGGCACGAAGGAAATACTGCCTTTTACTTTATATTTTCTGTCCTGATTAATGGCACAGTCGTTTGTGTTTATTGGATGTTCCTTGGAATAGACCACTTTTAATTTTTCTATATTTCTTTTTCTAAGGTCTTTTTTCATTATTCTGGCAAGAGGACATACTGAGGTTTCATAAATGTCAGCCACTTCAAACATTGTTGGATCCAATTTGTTTCCTGTTCCCATGGAAGAGATGACCGGAACGTTAATGGCATCACAATTGCATATGATTGCTATTTTGGCAAGTATCGTGTCAACACAGTCAACGGCGTAGGACAAATCCTCTGTAATGACATCAATTTCCGAATCGGCCAAATAAAATTCCTTATAGACTTCAACATTTGCATTGGGATTAATATCCAGAATCCTTTCCTTCATCAAATCGACTTTATCTCTGCCGACAGTTTTTGTTGTTGCAATCAATTGTCTGTTAATATTGCTTTCATCTATTTTATCAAAGTCCACAAGAATAAAATTGCCTATTCCGCTTCTGGCAAGTCCTTCGCAGACAAAGGATCCTACGCCACCAATACCGAAAATTGCAACCTTAGCATCTTTTAATTTTTCCATTCCTTCATTTCCAACTAACATTTCTGTTCTTGAAAATTTCTCATCCATTTACACTCACCAAAAAATTTTATTTAAGTTGATTCATATAATAATTTATAGTCTTTTACTTAAATGTTTGTACCATTTTTGTAAAATTATTCTTGGGCAGTTAATACCTGTGTATTAAGATTTACCAAGCTATCTCCCATTGACTTATGGGTTCAGTGAAAAAATATTTTTTTTCACGCTGTTGTATGATTTGTTATTCGTAGTCCT
>NZ_JAFSNZ010000019.1 GCF_017447225.1 Methanobrevibacter sp.
ACTCATAAAAATTTTATATAACTTATTTTTACAAACAAAATATTTATATTCTATTAAATACATATTAAAGATTAATTAACACGATTAGGTGATAAACATGTCAAAAAAAGAAGAAGACATTGTTTTTAAGGCCATTGGAAATGGTCCAATTAATGTCCTATTAAATAAATTGGGGTTTGAATCGGACAATGCAGAAATATTGAACACGGAACTTTTTGTAGTTAAGATTTCCGCACGAAAGGCTGATTTGATAATCAAACTGGATAATATGTATTTAATTATTGAGTTTCAATCATCATATGTCAGACATTATGATGAGAAAAGATTTTCAACATATGCACATATGTTTGACTTGAACAAAAAAGATAACTTGCCGGTTTATCTGTGTGTCCTTTCCACAGCCGAAAAATCAAAAACTAAGAAATATAGAATAAACAAGGAATCTGTTTTCACTTTTTCGATTGTTTCATTGAAAGAAAATGATGAAAACGAAATTATAAATAATGTAAATGATAAAATAGAAACTAACCAAGATTTGTCTGTTGAAGAGTTAGTGGATTTTGCACTACTTCCTCTTATTACGAAAGACAAGGATAAAGAAGATATATTTACCATCGTCAAAAACGGTTTATTTGAATATAATTTTAAAGATCTTGAAATAAGGGATTTTATTTTTGGAATTGAAGTGTTATTGTCCAATAAACTATTGAAAGATGGTGATTTTAAAAAAGATTTGGAGAATAAGCTTATGGGTCAATTAGAATGTGTATCTCGCTATATTAATGAACAGGTATCAATGCAAGTTGAAGAAAAAGTAAAAGCTATAGAAGATGAATTAAATAAGTATTGGGATTGGCGTATTGTGGAGCATGATGAAGAACTTACAGAGAGGGTTACTCATGATGTTACTGAGCGTGTTACTCATGATGTTACTGAGCGTGTTACTCATGATGTTACTGAGCGTGTTACTCATGATGTTACTGAGCGTGTTACTCGTGAAAATTCGGAAAAAATTGCCATTAAGCTTTTAAATGGTGGTAATGATGTGAATTTTGTTGCTTTTAATACGGATTTGCCTGTAAATCGTGTAATTGAATTAAAAGAAAAAATTTAATTTTCTTTTATTCTATTTTTTTAAATTTGATAAAAAAAGAAAAAATTGGGATTATAAGCCAAATCTGCTTAATAATCCATCTATTGAAAAGTCACCTGAATTATTTCCTACGATATCAGTTACTTGACTTGTATAACTTTCTACATCTCCTTGTACAGCTTGAACTCCTTCAATACTGGTAGCAAGGTTTTCAATACTACTATTTGTTAAGTTAATATTGTTGTTAACTGTGTAATTGTAGATTATATTAACAATAGTTGTGTGATCAGTAATATTTTCATTTTGAACTGTTTCTTTAACATCATCAACTAATGTGGACAATTCGTCTGCAGTCACGTTTTCGGTTTCAATGATTTCTGCTTGAGTATAAATTTCTTCATTAGCTGCTTCTTTTACTGTTTCTGGAATTTCAACGTCAGTCACTGCTTCATAACAGTTCATTATTCCAGTTAATGCGGATTCACCAGTTGCAGGCACTGGACTAGTTACATATGCATGTCCTTGGGTAATTCCAGCAGATTTGAGAGCTGAAATATACATTTCTGCAGTTATTGTTGTGATTTTGGATTTATCAACAGTAACTTTGATGCTTCCTTGTTCACTAAGATCTATTAATGCGGATGACAATATTTGGTTGGAATTGTATGATTTTCCGGTAACTGTATTGACTTGGTTAGCATTAATAATTTTATATTCGATATTGCCTGCGTCAACATGTGCTTGTTGATTAAAGAAGTTATCTACACTTGACTTATATCCAGCGTTGTTATAAGTCGCTTCACCATAGGTAATTACTTTACTATCTGTTTGAGCTGAAAAGCCTGCAGGTAAAGCAATACCAACAATAATAATTGATAAGAGTATTATACCAATCAAAGATTTGCGCATATTTTCACCTCTAAATTATAATTATAATAAGTAGTATTTAAATGTATATGTTGATAAGTTGTGTGTATATTTAAATGTTTTGAAATTTAGAGTATAAATGAAGGTGTTAAATTTGATAAGTGATGAGAAAGCTATAGATTTGGCTCGTGAAATAGAGCATATTGATATAGATGTTAAAAAGACCATAGAAAATGCATCAACTGCAGGCTATCTGGGTGAAGATCACTTTTACTGCAGTGTAATTCAAAATTCCAATTTTACCTATCCTGTAGACAGACTTTTTGAAAATCCTCCGAAGCTCAAGCTTGATAATTTCTATTTTGACATCATATCCAAGGCACTAGATGAGGAGGGAATCTACATTTCTCTGGCTTACTGCAATCCGGAAATGAGGGTTTCACCAGATTTCATTGACGAGGTCATAGACTATGATGACTATGAGCTGGATGAGGATGACCTCTTTTATCAAAGGAATTATGTTCTTGTCACTTCCCAGTCCCGTAAAATGTTTAATATCTATGAGGAGGAAGGAATTTCAGGCCACAAGCCGACAGATGATATCGGTCTGATTGTTAAATACGAAAATGGGGAGTATTTTTCATACTTTGCTGTTCGATCAACGGATTTGTGCATGTCATCCCTTCAGGTATTTCATCTTGTTGAAGACCTTCCGAAAGAACATGAATTCTCCCTTTTAAATCCTTTAAACAAGCTTTTGATTGAAATGATTCATGAATGTGTCGTTTTAAAGGATTAGTTTATTATTATTTTTTCATTGTCATGACAATTTCGCCTGCTCACGACAATATTCACCTCCCACAATTATATTGGATAAGTTTGTCAAATTGACTTTAATAAAACTAAATTATATATATTATGTAAGATAAATATCACACTTATAGTGGATATTTTTTTTTTTAATGCTGCTATGTTTCATTAATAGCTTAAAAGGAGGTGAAAATATCAAAAAGTTAGGTAATAAGTTGTTGTTTATTCTAATAATTACACTAATGCTTATATTATCATTAAGTGCAATTTCTGCAGCGGATAATTCAACTTTAATCGCATCAGGAGATGATGCATCAGATATTCTGCAGGCATCGAACTCCATAACAATCCACGTTAATGACTCTTATGTTTCTGCCGATAAGACATGGACAGAAGACGGTATTAACCTGGCCAATGCGACGGTATCAGTATTTGATTCATCTAACAATTTGGTATTTTCAGGATTAACAAACAGTGAGGGTAATGTAGTTATTTCCAATTTAAACTCAGCAAAATATAATGTTGAGATTAAATATTCAACTTATGAGCCATACACTCAAAGTGTGGATTTGTCAACACAGAACACCGCAGCTGTCAGTTACATGTTTATTCCTGACATACTTTTATTGGTGGATTATGATTCCCATAACGAAAAAGTTGATGTCCTTATGGAAATGTCAAAAAGGGTTGCTTATATAAGTACTACTAACTATGACAACACCAGGGAATGGCTCGTTGACTATGCGAACTTTATCCATCTGGATATGTTCAATGAGGGTGCATATCATACATTAACTGGTGAGTATTTAAAGCAGATTCTTGAAACTGCTCCGGCCAATATAAACTACAAGGTCGCTTATACATTCGGTGTATATTCAAACAGCATTCTCAATGCAACTGGAATACATATTGTCGGTGCAAGCGCTGAGAACAATACTTTTCATACCATAGAAAACACTTATATCGGTTCATATTTCCAGGCAGAGGATATAGAGGCTTCTGATGTATTGGAAAAAAATATGGTTAACTATCTTGACTATGTTTATTACATCATCAATCCTTCTAATTATTCAAATCCAACACTAGACTTAAGCAAAGCTCCTCTAATGAGTCCGGAATGCGGTTTTTATCATCCTGACTTGGGAATTTACACTGTGGTTCCAGATCCTGAACTGATTAACCAGTGGATTCATGACAATCCGGGTTATGATGCGGACGGACACGGAAGTCTTAATTGGATGACTGTCGATTATCCTAACTGGTTGGAAAACACTTTAGATCCTACAATTCTTTTTAAAACCTTTGAAAAAGATTATATTGGCAATATCACTTATGACAAACCATTCATAGCTATTGCTACTTACTATTCTGGTGGTTCAGTAGTTGACGCATTAATCAGAAGTTATGAAGCTCAGGGAAGAGCTGCCTTCAACGTATTCAAGACAGGCACCATTCCTTCAATGTCTTCAATTTTGACAAAAATTACAAACACTTCTGTTGTTGGCATTTCAGCTATCACGTCACTTTATAGTTGGTCTTTAAATTATGCAAATGGTTCTGCTGAGGGTGATTTGGAAGATATAGACCTTGCGGTACTTAAAGGTGTATATGACATTTCCGAAACAAGTTACTTGAACGAACTTGGTCCTCAAATAGAATGGACTTTCTCAGTAACATATCCTAGTTTTGAAGGGGTCTACGGACCTATCGTCTTATCATATGTTGATGGTATGGGAAAATCCCATGTAATTCAGAGCGGTGTTGATAAGATGGTTAAGCTGTCTTCCCAATGGGCTGATTTAAAGGATATGGACAATGCTGACAAGATTGTTTCCATTGTATTGTACAACTACCCTCCGGGTAAGGCAGAAATTGGAGCTTCATACTTGGATGTATTCCAAAGTACCTACGATTTACTTTTCCAATTGGATAAGGCAGGTTTCAATGTTGGAAACATTTCAGATATTCCATCTTTATATAACTTGACTGAACTTATCGTTGATTTCGGTAATAAGGGTACTTGGGCTCAAGGTTTATTAAACAAATATGTTGAAGCACATTTTGATGAATTGATGGCTCATAACCAATTGGTTGACTTGAATCAGTTCTATAACTTGACCGCAAGAATCAATCCTGAGCTGTATCAATGGATGGTTGACCGTTGGGGTGACGGACTCGGTAATATCATGGTATATAATGAAACATACCTTGTTTTCCCAGGTATCTGGTACGGTAATGTCTTCATCACTTTCCAGCCTTCAAGAGGATGGGAAGAAATTCAAAATTATCACGATTTAAGTCTGCCTCCTCATCAGCAGTATGTTGCATTCTATGAATGGCTAGACCAGACCATTGGAGTCAATGCAATCATCAATATGGGAACCCACGGTACACTTGAATGGTTGCCTGGAAGAAATATCGGTGTAATGGAAGGAGACTGGACATTTGAATTGACTTTAAATCCTACTGTATATCCATATATCGTTTCAAACCCTGGTGAGGCTATGGTTGCCCGTGACAGAATCGCTGCTTTGATGATTACTCACATGACTCCTGCTATGGTTTCATCTGAACTCTATGGTAACTATACTGTATTGTCAAATTATATTTCACATTATAAAGATCAGGTCAAACTCAATGTTACAACCAATGCTGAAGAATATAAGGCTTTAATCCTTGAATTGGCTCCTAGTTTAGGTTTCGCTACTTTCAATGAATCCGGCAATCAGACATTTGAAGAATATCTCGATGAGCTTCACGCTTACCTGGACAGTATGGAAGATGATTTCTATACCTATGGTCTTCACTATTTGGGTAAGGTATTGTCTGATTATGAGCTTATTGAAGAGGTAATTACAGTTACATCCTCTCAGACTTCCATTTACAATCATATTTTAGGATTCTTCTACCCCGAATTGGCTAATTTAAACTATTATGAAGATATCCGTCATGTGGAAAAATATTCTGCAGTTGAAGAAATGGTAAAATCATTCTTGAAAGAATATGTTACTGCATTGGTATGTGGAACTTCTGTTGAGGCATTAAACAAAGAATACAATATTCCTGTAGGCTCCGCATTGTATAATGATACTGAATATGCTGCTGGTGTAATTGTTAATATTGAAAATAATAATGAATGGGCTGCGCTTATAAAGGCACTTCAAGGCGACTATCTGCTTGCAGGTCTGTTTGCAGATCCTTCTTACGGTGATTCAATTCCAACAGGATATGATGGTTATGCATCAGATTCAACTAAAATGCCTTCCAAATCAGCTTATGCTTCATCAGTCAAAATCGTTGACCTGCTTTTGGCTGACTATATGGAACAGCATGGGGAATGGCCTAAACTGACCTCATTAATCTTATGGGGTACGGAAATTTCCAGAACTGAAGGTATAGGTCTCGCGGAATTCTTATACTTCCTGGGCTGTAAACCAAAATGGGCAGAAAACGGAAAAGTCATTGGCGTTGAACTGTTGCCGTTAGATGAACTTACTGTTCAGTTACATAACGGCAGTGTTGTAAACCGTCCAAGAATCGATGTATTTGCAAGTATAGTTACAAGCAATAAGGATTGGTTAACCTGGTTGCTTACAGGAGTTAGTCTTGCGGCAAATGCTGAAGGTGAGGACTTCACACAGAATTATCTTAAACTTCATTATAATCAGACAGGATCTCTTGACAGGTTATTCGGTCTTCCCGGTGCAATTCTGGAAGGTACAGGTATGAGTAACTTTATTCCTAATACTGCAGACTGGAATATTGAAACGGTTAATGAGGAAGCAACAAGTATTTATCTTGACAAGGTTTCATTCGCATGGAACATGGATGAAAAAGGAAATATTGTTGTCACTCCACAAAAAGAAGCTTATAAACAATTACTCTCACAAGTAGATTTGATTACTCAGAACTTTGACAGTACTTGGAGATTCATTGATTCAGATGATTACTATGACTGGTTTGGAGGACTCTACAATGCTGCACGTACTCTTGGTGCTACACCGGATACTGCATTTGTGGACATAAGGAACCAGAATAATTATGTTTCAAGAAACTATGAAGAGGAATTGAACTTTGAGATTCGTAGTATGCTTATAAATCCGAATTACTATGAGCCTTTAATCAATTCTCAGGCAGGTGCTCTATCTTATGCTATGGCTATGCAAAACCTTTATGGTGGTTTGGTCTTAAGTGGAGGTTCTCTTGAAACCCAATTAGGTAATCAGTTAGCTGGTGTTATTCTTTCACAGGCCAGTACTGTCAAATCAACTGCTCAGGCTGCTGCTTTCCAGAGTAATGCTGCATGGATGTTCTACTTGCAGGACCAAGGTTTATGGGAAGCTGATGCTGCAACCACCCAAAAATTAGCTGATGCCATTATGCAGATGGCTATCCAATACGGTGTTGCATGTTGTCACCACACCTGTAAGAATCTGGATTTCAACATGAAAATTATTCAGGCAAGTTCACTCTCTCCACAGGATAAGGCTAAATATGCGGAGATTTTGTCCACTGCTACCCTGACTGACCCGTTATACGTAATGGATGATGCTCCTGTTGACGGTGACGGTCAAAGTGAAACAAATCCTGAAGATCAGATGATGGTTAACGGAACTACCGAACAAAACGGTCAGGCAGCTCCTAGCGATGCAGGCGGTGAAACGGCTGTTGGAGATCAGCCTTCAACTTCTGCACAGGATGCCAGCAAGTCCTCTTCACAGGCAAGTGATTCCTCTTCAAATCAGGATTCACCGGATGATTCAAGTGAGGATGCTTCTCAGGCTAGTGATTCCAAATCTTATGAAGTTACAAAAAGCTCTCCGGCTAAAAGCGTTAGTTCAGACTCAAGCATGCCGATTGTTGTAATAATTGCAGTTATTGCTTTAATCGCAATATTCCTGGTCGGTTATGTCCGTAATGATGACGATTTTGATGATTATTAAATCATCATTCTTTTTTTTAGAAATTTTTAAATATTATTTAATTACATAACTAATCATATGATACATTTTTTCAAATGTGTTTTAGAAAAGTTATGATGTGATTAATGTGATAAAAAAATTTAATATTTTTATAATCTTATTATTACTTCTATTTGTTTCAGTCGGTTCTGTCTGTGCAGCAGACGATGTCAATGAAACTGTAGGTATTAATGAGGTTAATGATGATAACGGCGAGATATTATCCGCTTCAGAATTCACTGTCACTTCAAGCAACTACACCCAGTACTTCTCATCACAGTCCGGTGAGCTGATTTCATCCGTAGTTAATGAAGGAGACACTATAATCTTGAGCGGCGATTTTTCATCAAAGAACTTTACATTTAATAAGAAGGTCAATATTGTAGGTTCTGGAGGAACTATCTCTGGGGGTATAATAACTCTCAAAAGCGGAGCTTCAGGATCCAATGTAAGTAATCTGAAAATTATGAATAACGGTGAGTATATGAGAGGCATATATCTCAACGGAGCATCCTACTGTACCATTTCAGACAATGAAATAAGTAATATTGGTGTTTCCGCATATCCTATTTGCCTTAACGAAGCTCATTATAATAATATTATTAATAATAAACTGGAAACCAGCGAAGCTTCATACGGTCACGGTACCAGATCAACATCCGTAATCGTTCTTGGAACATCCAACAACAACTACATTGCAGGAAATGACATTCGGGTTGCTGATGCAAATGCAATCTATCTGTCTTCATACGGTGGAGGCGATTTTAAGGGTGGCGAATCATTTAACAATATTATTTTCAACAACACTATTACATATACTGTAAATGCCACATCATGGGCTTACGGTATTCAGATGATGGGTGGAAACAACACTGCTGATTCCAATAGGATTTATGGTGCTTACAGAGGTATTTCCTCTTCAAGTACATCTGGAAATAAGGCTATTAACAATTACGTACAGGTCAGCGGAACAGACTTCAACACAGGACTCGCATCCGGTGGAGATTATGGTATCGCTCTTTCCTCACAGGCAGTTGTTCGCAACAACACTGTAATCGGTGCATTTGTCGGTGCAGGAGTTTCTGTAGCTGGTGACGACTCAATAATCGAAAACAATTTCATCAACTCATCTAAAGGATATGGTATAACTGCCCAGGGTAATGACATCAAAATTGTCGGAAACAAAATTTACACAACTTCCAGTGCAGGTATCGATCAGCAAGGTAAATATGACGGCATTGTAGTTGACAGAAACACAATAGTTTCAGATTCAGGAATTGGTGTTTTGCTTTCAAAATCATCAAAAACCAAATATCCGTCCAACATTACAATTACCAACAACAGGATTACAACTTCCAATCAGTACATGATTAATGCCGCTGATGCGGATAAAAATTCCAATACAATCACCAACAACACTGGTGACGGTAAAATCATGACTCCTGCAGGTGAAGTGGACCCTACAGTTCCGGATTTTGTATTCAACGGAACAACCTATTATGTCACTCCCGACAATTACCACAACTACATTGACGCTGACGGTAATTTGAAAAACGATTTCGTACATGACGGAGATATCCTATACTTCACAGGACTGTTTGAAGATAAGGAAATTCTTGTTTCAAGCAGCATCAAAATGGTCGGTATGGGAGCATTGTTCACCAATACTACAATCATGGTTACAAGTGACTCCGTATGGATTGAAAACATTTCTATCTATAATCAGGGAGCTAACCGCCTTGATGCATGGGGTATTTTTGTTGCAGACACTCAAATCGTAAAGATTGTCAACAACAACATCATTGTCTACGACCCTGTAGCTGCCTACTCAATTTATATATACAAATCATCAAAGGTTTTTGTTGAAAACAATGTATTAATGTCCCACGGTGATTCACTCACATATCCGTTGCTAGGATATGGTGCTGAAAACTGTGAATTTGTCAACAACACTATCGAATGTATAGGTACAGGTCAAATCCATGCTTTCGAAGATTCAAAAGACTTAAATGTCAACTCTTCCGAATTATGCATCGGCCAATGTATCGGCCAATGTCTGGGTGATGTATTGAGCGAACACTGTCTTGACGGAACCAATATCGTTCCTGAAATCTACAGAACCTACGGTATTTTAATGATTAAATCATCCAACAACACTGTATCAGGCAACAAGGTTGACGTAACCTCATTAGTCAACGAATCATTAGTGGTCAACTCCACAAATTCCCTTGTCGGTATCGATTTCTACTATGACTGTGACAATAACATAATCAAGGACAATGTCATTAATGTTGAAGGTAACGACAATTATCTCTATGGTGCAGGTGCTCTTGCACAATCCACAGGACAGTTCTCATCTTCAACCGCTAAAAACAATACATTTGTCGCAAACAACATTACTGTAACCGGTTCAAACGTCGTTGAAGGATTCATCTTCGGTCAGGGCTGTACTGACAGCAATGTCATCGACAACAATGTCAAACTCAATACAAACCGCACAGCTTACGGAATAACTCTTGAAATGTCCAACAACTCCACAATAACCGGAAACAACATTACCATGGATGCAAAAATCGCATATGCTATTGAAGCATTCCAGTCCAATGGAAACACAATTGAGGACAATACTATTTCCGGTAAAGGAAGTATCATTTCAGCTATTGCAGGTGTCAAGTCAAGCAACAATGTAATTCAAAACAACAATATTACATGTGACGGTGACGGCAGCGACTTAGGATTCTTCATGAAAGACGTTGTAAATGCTCCAAATTCCGGAATATATCTGGAAGGCATCTCCAACAACAACATGATTAATGAAAATGAAATTGTAACTGCAATAGGTTATCCTGTAGTATTTTCAGCGGAAGCAACAGGTAACACTGTTACTAACAACTATCTCAAAGGCTCTGAAGGTTCCGGTGATGACGGCGTAAACGCTTCAAGCGCAAATACGGTTAAGGATAACTACGGATTAACATTCGATAACTTGCAAATGAACGACACAACCGTCCAATATGCAGGTGATTTGACCGTTGTTTTAGAAACTGGATCTGAAGCAAACGGAGCTAACGTACTGTTCACTTTAAACAATGTAATCATTGCAAACACTACAGTTGAAGACGGAAAAGCTGTCGCAGCATTCAAATTGAATAAGAATTACAATGTCGGAGATTATACTGTTACTGCAACCCTGACAAAAGCAGGATTCAAGTCAGGTTCAATCACTGCCAATGTGCAAATTGTCAAATCAGAAATAGTCGTTGATGTCGATGATGTCGTTGCAAAAGCAGGAGATACTGCTCTATTTAAAGCAACAGTAACTGATGTTAACAATAACACTGTATCCGGAGTCACTGTAAAATTCTACAGAAACATAATCTACATAGGCTCAGCAACAACCGATGCGAATGGTGTAGCCGCCACCGCTATTAAAATCCCTGTCGGTTTATCCAATAAATATACTATAATAGCTACTGTAGATAACAGTAACAATTACAAGCAAGGGTCAGGAGATGCAACCTTAACCATTTCTGATGATGCAAGACAGGCCACCAAACTCACTGACAGCAATATTACTATGACAGTTAAGGACGGTACAAGATTATCCACAACCTTGACTGATCTGGCCGGAAATCCTATTTCAGGAGCTAATGTAATAATCACACTCAACGGTGTTCCATATACAAAAACCACTGATGCATCAGGCGTGGCTTCAATAGCTTTAAACTTAGTTTCAGGTGAATATACCGCACAATTATTATTTAACGGTACTGATAACTACGCTCCTTCACAAGCTGAGGCAAATATCCTAATCAAACCAACATTATTCGCAAATGACTTTACAAAAATGTTTAGAAACGCTACCCGTTATGTTGTGGATGTTATGGTTGATGGTGCCGGTGTTCCTAATATAGGTATTGACTTGAACATCAATGGGGTGATTTATGAACGTACAACCGATGCTAGCGGCAGAGCGGGCTTGAACATCAACCTTGCTCCGGGCAAATACATTATCACTGCTGAGAGAAAAGACACCCATGAGAAATTAAGTACAAACATCGAAGTACTTTCCTTGTTCTCTGAAAACAATGATGTTGAAATGTTTTTCAGAAACGGAACAAGATACACTGTTAAAGTAACCAAACAGGATGGTACTGTTGCCGGTGCCAACGAAACTGTTACTTTCAACATCAATGGTGTAATGTATGAACGTCTAACGGATGAAAATGGTGTCGCAGGATTGAACATCAACTTGAGACCTGGTGACTACATCATAACCGCAATGTATCAGGGCTGCATGATTTCAAACAACATCAAGGTCAAACCGATACTTTACGCAAATGATTTGACTAAAACATACGGCAATTCTGAACCGTTCACAGTTGAATTGGTTGACGGTCAGGGCAATCCGTTCGCAGACCAGAACATCACATTCAACATCAACGGTGTAATGTACAACCGCGTAACCAACGAATCAGGTATCGCTAAGCTGAACATCAATCTTGCTCCGGGTGTTTACATAATCACATCAATGTATGAAAAACTTTCTGCAGCTATCTCAAACACTGTAACAGTCAGATCTTCATGAGGTTAATATTATTTTAACCTCTCTTTTTTTCTTTTTTTAAACTATACTGATAATATACTCTTTTTTGTGGCGTTAATTTCTTAAAAAATAGCAGTTTGAAGTTTAGGTATATGTTCCGGTTGATCGAAACATATACTAAAACGATTTTTTTCAAAGTAACACGGGAGATGTTACAATAAAATATTTTGTAAATGGAGATATATAACTATTTGGGTATTTATGTGTACCTAAATTTTAAAAATAATCAATAATTATTTATATTTTTGAAAAATTAGTGTAAAAAACGTATGTTCAATTCAAAAGAAAAGAACATACGTTAGATAAATGATTTTTTAAATAGTAACACGGGAGGTGTTACCATATTAATATTATTATAACATCTTATTTAAACGTTTCTTAATTTTTGTGGCGTTTAATACTATTTTAAAAAATTTCGTATATTTTTAGTCATACCAAATAATTCAATCGTTCAATTTTCGCATTGAAATTTTAAATGTTATTTCTTTTGACTTTTTCATGATTATATTTAAGGTCATCATGAGAAAGATTTTTTAATGAAAAGACCAAAATAAGCATTATGAAAAAAATATTTTTGGTTTTAGCAGTCTTTTTGTTTTCACTCTCATTCATCTGGGCGGGTGAAAATATCAAATATTATGAAAATGATACCCTGATAGAATATGATTCAGTCAATTTCACCATACCCCACGGTTACGGTCAGGACAACTCAACCCTAAACGATACGACAATATTTTTTGTAAACGAAAAAAATGAGACTATAAACATCACTGTCGGCTCCAAAATGATTGATGGTAACTATACAATGTTTGGATCACATACTGGCTATCTTAACCAGACCAATTCCACTGTATCATTCAGCTATGTTGTGGAGGATAAGAATGTGACAGTTTCCGCACTTAGTCAGCAGACACTTCTGAAGGTTCTTGAGGGTTGACTTGAGATATCATTTTAATTCAATTTATGTTCAATTAAATTGTATGTTTCTCTTTAAACTTACATGATTTTTAATATTTTAATTAATTTAATTGAACTTTCTTATAAATTATCATTTGTGTGTCTGTTTGATGTATCTTCATTCAATATTTCTTCGTCTGTACGCTGTATTTTTCAGTCAACTCCTCAACACTTTTGTCATCGGAGTGATTATTGGCCAAATCCTTTAAAATTTTCAAAGTTTCTTTTTCATTTTTTGATTCATTTTTATCCCTTAAAAAAAGTTTTTAGTATTTAATCATTAAAATAAATATTTGGTGATGGTTAATTGGTTAATGGTCGTGTTTATTTGATATTTGTATTCAATATTTCGTCGACAGAATATCCATATCTTTTTGCTAACTCCTCAACTGTTAAATTATTTGAAGAATCATTGGCTAAATCCTTTAAAACATTCAAAGTTTCTTTTTTACCTATTTCTATTCCTCTTTTTTCACCTATTTCTATTCCTTGTTTTTTTCCTTTTATAACTCCTTGGCGTTCCATTGCGTCGAGTACTGGGCTTCTTTTTTTCATTACCTGTCTCAATCCGATCATCTCCTCTAAATTTTCTATATCTTGGTCTGTTTTCGCGTATTTATGAATCATGCATTGCATGGAATATATTAATTCATTTTTTACATAGTCGTCTTTGATTTTCAAATCATAAAGTACACTACATATCTCTTCGATGGCTTTTTGGTGGTTTTCAGAACAGAAGCGCGGTAGGTTTATTAGCTCCAGTCCTTCTATATCACTAAATTCCTCTTGTTTTTTTGCTTTATTGATTAAAGTATTTATTCTTTTCCAAGCGTTTTCATCTTGCAGTGAGATAACATATGGTTTGAAAAGCTCTGTCGGTGAAATCCATAATTCCTTCAGGCATTTGTCCTCCGGAAGCGTTGTTGTGATAACGCTGATTACCGGACGTTTGGTCTTATAGTATATGTTGCTTTTGTAGTTGTATGACTTTTTTAGAGTATCCTCATTAACATAACTTGTTTCATCCTCTATGTTAATCATGGATATGCTTCCGTCTTTCATTTTAACTTCATATACTATGTCTGCTCTAGGTATTCCGCCGTCTACATTGGGGTATTCATTACATTCACTTCCTATATATTCTCCCGGAAGATTATAGAATTCATGAGCTATATCGCCCAGATAAGTGAACTGCCGCTTCATGAAAGTATCCTCCGGATTGTTTATTCTTTTTTTCATTTTCATCCTCGCTGAAAATTTTCATTTTCCCGGGAAAATTATTATAAAAAACACGCAATTACGTAAATAATGGATATAATTAAAGGTATATATATGTTATTGGTAATAAATCAGACAATATAACCTTTATATTAAAAAATAACCTCATTAAAGCAATATTTAAGTGAAATAGGAAGGGGCTTGGTGACAGGTTAGTTTTTCTTGAATGAATTTTGGCATAGGGCATTTTCAAATTTATTGTTTTTAATATGTGTTTGGTGATATTTGTCTTCAAATCGTATGATTTATTGAAAAAGAGGGATTTTTATTTTAAAATATGTGTAAATTATGTTTTAAGTATTAAAAAACCGTTAAAAACTGGTTAAGGTAAAATATACTTCCCGAAAGCAATATTGATTTTAGCAAAAAGTTATGTATCGTCGAGTCCAATTATATATTAAGGAGGGAACTGTCATGTGGCAATGCCCAATTTACATGGTATACTATGATGATTTCACTCAATTGTGTCCCCAATGCGGCTACATCAATGGAGTCAACAATTTCATAGACTGAAATGCCGAAAATAGTGATGAATAAAAAAATAAAAAATAATTTAAGGAATGAAAATCATATCATTCATTGTTAATTTCAATTTTAACGTGCTTAATCTCTTCAATATCTTCAGTATTGAGAGCTTTAAGCATTCCGAAAATGGTTTCTTTGACAATGTCATCTGCAAATTCATTTAACCCGATGAGGATGTCATTGATTCTTAAAGAAACCTTATTTTCGAAATCCGGACTTGCTTCTTTACCCATTTTTTCACCTCCTGTCTGATTTAAGGCTCAAAATTTCAGTTTCAACCGAAAAACCCATTATTCTTTGGAGAACAACAGCTAATTTTCAATCATTCAAAATGACTGATGATACGTAAGGTTGAGATAAAATATGTCTTAATAAACTATTTTTCGTTGTCTATTTCAATTTTGAGATTTCTGATTTCCAAATCAGCCGTCTTAATGGCTCTGACCATACCGAAAATTGTCTCTTTGATAATTTCTTCAGCAAATTCGTTAAGTTCAATGCTTATGTCATTGATTTTTAAGGAAACTCTGTTTTCGAAATCTGGATCTGGCTTTTTACCCATTATATTCCCCTCTGTCGTTTTGATAGGTTCAGTTCTAAACGTTTCTTATCGATGTGAAACATTCATATCGTTTAAAACCCTTATTTCAAACCTATAATTACTGTTATTATTATATTGCTTATTTAAATCTTTCTAATTTATATCATTATAAATTTAATACTTAATTATTCTAAAATAAGTTTGTATTGATAAAATAATTTTTAGACTAAAATTAGATTTTCACAACGTTTTGTCAATTGTTGCACCCATTAACATTATATAAATTCCATTACAAATTCATATGTAAAGATAAAGAGGGGAAAATCATGAAGTTAGGTATGGGAATGATGAGACTGCCGATTCTGGACGAAAACGACTTCAAAAGCATAGATTACGAACAGGTCAACGAAATGGTCGACGCATTCATGGATGTGGGCTTCAATCAGTTTGACACAGCATACGTCTATCATGAGGGCATAGGTGAGGATGCATTCAAAAAATCAGTCGTTGAAAGATATCCAAGGGAATCCTATAAGATTTCAACAAAAATGCCTCTGTTTATAATTTCAGAGGAGTCTCAGCTGGAGCCTATTTTTGAAGAGCAGCTTAAAAACTGCGGAGTCGACTACTTCGACTATTATATGCTTCACAATGTAAGCGGATACACCGAAACCGCCTGGAAAAATGTGGATCTCTATTCATTCATTCAAAAGAAAAAAGAGGAAGGGTTCATAAAACACATCGGAATATCAACCCATGGAAACGCAGAGTTTTTAGAAGAGATTTTATTCATGCATCCTGAACTGGAATTCGTCCTGCTTCAGATAAACTATCTTGACTGGGAAGACGAAGGAATCGAGTCAAGAAAGTGTCTTGAAGTTGCAAAAAAATATGAAAAGCAGGTAATGATAATGGAGCCGTATAAAGGAGGATTTCTGGCAGACGTTCCTGAAGATGCCGAAAAAATCATGAAGGAACACGCTCCTGACCGCTCAGTCGTATCCTGGGCGATGAGATTTGTGGCAAATCTGGATGCCTGTGTTGTCTGGACAGGTGCAAGCAGCCTCGAACAGCTTGAAAGCAACATTGATGAATTTAATAATGCCGATCCTTTAAGCGAAAGGGAATTTGAAATCCTTGAAGAGGTATCTGAGATTATCAACAGCAACATCACAGTCGACTGTACCAAATGCAGATACTGCGTCGAATCCTGTCCCGAAGAGATTGACATTGCCAAAATCTTTGATTTGTACAACAAGCACAAGATTCTCGGACGGGATGACTGGTCACAGCCTGGAAACGCCTATCTGAACTACTCCAGACTTCCTGATGTCGGAATTGCTTCAGACTGCAGCGAATGTGAAACATGCATTGAGGAATGTCCTCAAAAAATCAATATTCCTGAAGTGCTGAAAGACGTTGCAAAGACGTTCGAGACTGAAACCTACGGATTTTCGGACTGAATTGTCATATGAAATAACACTAAATTAACCATTACCTCACCATACAATATTCTAATGTGGTACAATATTACTTTATCAGGTCAATATTGCTTTAAAAAATCAATAAAGTATTTATAATGCTTGTTTTAAATTATTACTTGATTTACTATTATTGGGTGTTAATTAATGACAACAGAGATATTGGCTATGAATAGAAATTCTATTGCTATTGCAGTAGACAGTGCAGTAACGATTAACAGACAAAAAACGGCAAATGGTTTCACCAAATTATTTCCAATAGATAATTTTCCGATGGCAATAATGATGTATGGATCAGCGAATTTTGAAAATATTCCTATGGAAAATCTGATTGCAGATTTCATCAATACAACAAATTTTGATGAAACAGACAATATTGAAAAAGTAAAATCATTATTTTTAGACTTTTTAGCTCAAAACACTCCAAAACATAATTTCAAAAAGGATATTGAGTCCCGCCTGGATATTTTCAAAAAAGAAATAACAGAATATTTCGCCAGATTGAATGATGAAGAAATAGATTCTGAAATTCAATACTACTTGGGATTGGAAATACCATATTTTGTTTTGAAATTGGAGGAATATTCTCAATATGACCATTATTTTAAAATTCTAAAAAAAGAATTAGGTTTAGGCAAATGGAAAGCCTTTAAAAATTATTTTTTCCATCAGCTATGTTTATATTCGACAGGAATTGTAATTATGGGGTTTGGAAAATATGATAATTTTCCTTCATATATGAATTTTGATATGGTGGTTAATAATGATGGCAATATTGAAATTTCAAATGAACAATCTGAGTTATGTTATGAATACAATATTATTGTTCCTTTTGCTCAAACTGATGTAATTTTAGGTTATTTGGATGGTATTCGTCCTGAATTTCATGATTTTATCAGCATATCTCATCTTATTTTTTTGAATGATTTTTTAGATAACTTTCTTGAATTCATTGATTTTGAAAATAATCTTTCTGAAGGTAGTATTAACAATGTTTTGAAGAAGGTTAATGATTTTAAATCCCAGTTAATTACTCAAAATCATAATTTTTTGAATTATCTTGAATTTGGAAAAGAATATTTTTTTAATAATTTTTTAGAATCAATGAGTTTGCTTTCTAAAGAAGAAATGGCAAAAATGGTTAAACTTTTAGTTGAAATAACTTCATTGAGATTTAAGGTTTCTCAAGAATTGAATATTGTTGGTGGTGAAATAAATGTTGGTGTGATATCAAAATTAGATGGATTTGTATGGATTGAAAAAGAGGAATATTTTGATGAAAAATTTTAAATAAAATTTATCATAAAGTATAATTAAAGGTGATATTATGTTTGGATTTGGTAAACGTATTAAGCCTAAAAAACCATTAGAATTTCGTTATGCTAAACCTCCTGAAGATTATGAAGATTTGATTATGGGGGAGAGCTTAGAAGGATTACTAGAATCATTCAAAAAAGAATGTGAGAAAAAAAGAAAGTCTTAAATTAACCATTATTGTGAGGGATTTTTCCCTTCCATACATTTTTTTTTAACTGTGTCAGTTATTTTTGAATATGTGTGAGAATTTAGATAATTGTTGGGGTGATATTATGTTTGGATTTGGTGAACGTATTGAACCTAGAAAACCACCTAAAATATATTCTGCCAAGCCTCCTGAGGATTATAATGATTTGCCTTCTTTGGAGGAGAGTTTGGAAGAATTACTTGAATCATTCAAAAAAGAATGTGAGAATAAAAGAAAGTCTTAAATTTACCATTATTGTGAGGGATTTTTCCCTTTCAACTATTTTTTAGTGATGCTGATGCTTTTGCGGGAGTATAATTCAGGATTATCGATTATTTCCATGGCAATCTTCATCACAGATTCAGCTGTCGTATTATGGGTCTTGACACCCTCTCCCTTTTCAGTTATTACATAGTCATCCTCGTCACCGTTTTCCAGAAGGCCTAATCTGAATATGGTGTAGTCAACATCACTTTCTTCAATCAGATTGACCGCATACTGGTTCGGAATCTGTAAAGGCTCGTTGTCAACATTTAAATGTTTTGCATTTTCAAGCTCGTTGTAGACTCCGACGGTTGTCATGAAAATAAACCTTTTCGGTTCGCAGCTGATGATATTGTCTGCAATGACTGGGATGTAGTCTCCTGCAATTGCACAATACACCAAGTCCTGATTTTCCAATGCCTTTTTAAGGGCTCTGACATTTGTTGCATCGACATTTTTCGCATGTATTCTGTAGTTGTCCTCAAACTTGCTTCCCGCATTTCTTGAAATCAGAGTCAGTTTGTGGTCTGTAAATGCAAGCAGCTTTGAGGTCAGGGCGATTCCAAAGTTTCCTGTAGCGCCGAGAATTGCTATATTCATATTTTTTCACCTGTTGTTTACTTTGTCTTTTCAATTAGAAAAGTTTTTTCTTAAATTATCATCAGATTAATATTGCCTAAAAAACAATACAATAACAATGAATCCCAAAACTCCTCAAGACTACAAAAGGTTCAAGAAGCTTGTCAACGAGACAATTGTCTATGATGAGCCGAAATCATTGAAAGGTCAGCTGAGGCCCTATCAGAAAATCGGCTATTCCTGGCTTGTCCAGAACATCAAATACCGTTTCGGTTCCATTCTGGCAGATGACATGGGGCTTGGAAAGACCATACAGATTCTTGCAGCCATACTGTACTTTAAGGAGCAGGCTAAATTCGACTCACGCCCGACGCTCATTATCGTTCCGCCGACCCTTCTTTCAAACTGGGAAAATGAAATAAACAAGTTCACTCCCGATTTGACATACTACATCTATCACGGGCCAGGAAGGACATATCCTGTTGAGGAGTATGATATAATACTGACTTCCTATGGTGTTGTGCGTCTTGACCTGGATTTGTTTGACAACGACTGGCTTTTGTGTGTAATTGATGAGGCTCAAAACATCAAAAACCCGAACACTGAACAGACTCGTGCCATAAAAAGTGTTAAGGCATCTGTAAAGGTGGCTTTAACAGGTACTCCGATTGAAAACCGCCTCATGGACTACTGGTCAATATTTGACTTTGTAAACGAGGGGTATTTGTCATCAAAGGATGATTTCAAAAGGGATTATGTCGTGCCGATTGAGAAATTGGAGGATGAGGAGGTTCTCGATAATCTTCGCCGAATTGCAAGGCCATTTGTCATGAGGCGTCTTAAAAGCGACGGCGACATTAAAAAGGAATTGCCTGAAAAGTTCGTCAACGACATCTACTGTTCTTTAACCAAAAAACAGATTGTTTTGTATAATGCAATTCTTGATGAGATATTTTTTGACATTGAAAACTCCAAGGGAATACAGAGAAAAGGGATTATTTTAAAAATATTGACTGCCTTAAAGCAGGCATGCAACCATCCCGCACAGTTTCTTGACATCAAAAAGCCGAAGATTTCCGAATCCGGCAAGATGGAATTGCTTGTTGAGATTTTAGCCAATATTCTGGATAACGGCGAGAAGGTCATAATATTTACCCAGTACGTCGAGATGGGAAAAATCATTCAGGATCTGATTTCCAAAAAGTTCAAAACCGAAGTTCTCTTTTTGCATGGGTCTCTTTCTTTAAAGGAAAAGACCCGCATAATTGATGATTTTCAGGAAAATGATGATTATAAAATATTTGTCGCAACCCTAAAAACCGGAGGAACAGGTCTTAATTTAACTGCTGCGCAGAATGTAATTCATTATGACTTGTGGTGGAATCCTGCAGTCGAAAACCAGGCAACAGACCGTGTCCACAGAATCGGCCAGGAAAAGGACGTGATGGTGTACAGGTTCATCACTAAAGGTACTCTTGAGGAGACAATTGACGAGATAAGCAAACACAAGGTTGACTTGGCCAGTAAATCCATTGTAAATGATGAGGCATTCTTAACTGAGATGACCAATGAGGAGCTTAAAAGCGTACTTTCATTGAGGATTTGATAAATTATATATACTGACTTTGATATAAACTTAATTTGAACTTTTCCAATAATTTAAAGATAAATGATTTTCATGAACAGATTTTTGATTAACAGTGTTACATGTTCCAGAATACTATTTGGATTATTATTCATGTATGGTGTTCTTTTTGATTTAAATAATGCATATTTAATTGTTATTTTTCTGTTAACTGCAATATCTGATGTTGGTGATGGTTGGCTTTCAAGAAAATACGGTCTTTCATCTGATGAAGGAGCGAAATTGGATGTGTGCTGCGATTTTATCTTCATAATGATTTCAACCTTTGCGCTGGTTTTAATTAATCTGATTCCTGTATGGTTTCTCGCTGTGATAATATTGAAACTCGTTGAGTTTTTCAAAACTTCAGGCGACACTTTACGTTATGAAAAATTCGGCCATTTTGTGGCTTTGATGTTTTATGCATTTCCTATATTTGCAGTCTTTATTAATGACCGCTTCACAATTCTTGTATTGGCAATATTCATTACTGTATGTGCTTTAGTTTCATCTGCCGTGAGAATACATCAAAAATTAACTAAAAATGTGATATGATGATTAGCCTTAGAAAAATTAACACTCTGCTTGTTGTTGTCATTGCGGCCATGCTTTTAATTCACGGCCTAATGTCATTACTCTTTTTATATGGGATTACCGCTTATTCTCCTGATTTTAAAATTACAGGAAGGCGTCTCTTTTATCCTGTAGCGGCTCATATCATAATCAGTCTTTATCTTTACTTTAAGGACAAATCAGGTACGCTTAAAAAGTATGCTGATTTAAACTCAGATACGCTTCGCCAGATGATTTCAGGGATTTTCATAATAATTTTTGCGGCTTTGCATATTGTGGGATACTCCATCGGTTCTGTTACAGATATCGATTTATATCACTTTATAGTTGACACGCTTCTTTTTGCATCAATTGCAGTGCATCTTAATGTATCAGTCCCGAAATTCATGATATCACTGGGTTTTCTTGAGGCAAAAGATGCTCATTCGAATTTCAAAAGAAAAATAAAGTATGCTGTGATGATTATTTTCATCATTTGCGTTTTAGCAGAACTCAGATATTACATTGGAGGCATGTTATGGTAGACATTATTGTGGTGGGTTCAGGAATTGCAGGCCTTACTGCATCAATTCATGCATCAGATAATGGTGCAAGGGTTTCATTAATATCGCCGGATTATTCCGAACGCTCACAGTCAGTAATGGCAATGGGCGGAATTAATGCCGCATTAGACACAAAAGGCGAAAACGACTCTGTTAAAGAGCATTTCACAGACACAATTAATGGTGGATGTGAAATAAACAACAGAAAAGCCGTGGAAATGTTAACTCGTGACGCACCCGGAATTATCGACTGGCTTTCAAGGATAGGAACCAGTTTCACACGTGACGCTAACGGCAGTGTTGATTTGAGAAACTTCGGCGGCCAAAAGAAAAAAAGAACAGCCTATGCAGGCTCAAGAACAGGAAAACAGATTGTATCCGCTCTTGTAAACGCATGCAGAAAAAGGGAATCTGAAGGAAAGATTAAACGTTTTGTCGGGTATCGCTTTTTATCCCTGATTTTTACGGATAAAAACGAATGCTGCGGTGTCAACTGCATACATGAGGACACTCAGGAGATAAAATCATTCACCGGTGATGCAGTAATCATCGCCACGGGAGGATACAATCAGCTATTCGGCAAAATCCTTGGATCTGTGCAAAACGACGGATTTGCCACCGCAAAGCTATTTACTCAGGGAGTTGAGCTTGCAAATCTTGAAATGGTTCAGTATCACCCGACAACTGTTTCAACTTCCCTGAAAAGAATGCTCATAACAGAAGCCGCCCGTGGAGAAGGAGGAAGGCTCTTTGTTGAAAGAGACGGTCAAAGACACTACTTCATGAAAGAGATGTATCCTGAACTTGCAGATTTGATGCCGAGAGACGTTGTTTCAAGAAGCATTTACAATGTTTCTGACGGCGGAAAAAGGGAAGTTTTCCTTGATTTGACACATCTTGATGAGGATACGGTTAAAATCAGGCTGGATGAGGTCTGGGAAATATGCAACAGATATCTGAATCTGAATCCGCTTGAAAGTCCGATTCCAGTATTTCCGGCACCACATTACTTCATGGGAGGAATTCTCACAGATGAAAATCACAGAACCAACATCAAAGGATTATATGCTGCAGGAGAATGCTCATGCCAGTACCACGGCGCAAACAGGTTGGGTGGAAATTCACTTCTCGGAGCCGTTCACGGAGGACTCATTTGCGCTCAAAATGCGGTTTTGGAAAAAGTTGAGGGTAATCCTGTAACTGCAGTTGATGATGAGGTGGATTTATACGTTAATGGTGATGAATCCCTGTCACATGCTTTAGGTGAAATTTCAGATATCATGAATGAATCGATGGGAATATATAGAAATGAAGAAGGCCTTAAAAAAGGTCTTGAAAGGTTAAATGATTTGGATACCAATGTCAATGCAAAATACTATGACTGTCAAAAAGTCCGGCTTTTAAAGATTCTGGCAAAAGCAAGCATTCTATCAGCACTGTCAAGAAAGGAATCAAGAGGAGCACATCAAAGAACAGACTACCCGCAAAGTGATAAGAACTACGAAAAAGCTACATTTGTAACATATGAGAATGGAAAAATAGTGATAAGATGAAAGTGAAAATCAAAACCGGTGATGATTATCAGATATTTGAATACAATGGGGAGCTGAACATATCCGTCATCACATTAATTGAGAGACTGGATGCACCCATTGAATATTCCTGCAGCTGCCTTCAGGGAATCTGCGGCGCATGCGCAATGCTTATCAACTCACAGCCACGACTCGCATGCAAGACATTTCTAAACGAAGAAAGAATGGTCATAGAATATGATCAAATCACAATCGAACCACTATCCAAATTTCCGCTGATAAAAGACCTTAAAGTAGACAGATCCATACTTTTTGATGTCCTTAATGACTGCGAAATATGGCTTGAAAATGACTGTGAATATGATGGGCAGGATTTGGACTTTGAATATGAAATGTCACTCTGTCTCATGTGCGGATGCTGCAGTGAAGTATGCCCAAACTATAAATTGGGAGACTTTGCAGGAGCACACCTGGCAGTCTCAGCATCAAAACTGGTGAATCAGGAAAGTGATGAAAAACATTTGAAAAACATTAAAAATAACTATAAAAAACACTTCTTTTCTCACTGCGTCAAGTCAACAGCCTGCGAAGATGTCTGCCCGATGAAAATCCCAACACAACGGGCAATTTCAAAAATGAACAGAAAATCCGTCTGGAAAATCTGGCAGTTGCTGAACAGGGATTAATCATCCAAATCTTCAATAAACATCTTATCTTCGCATTCATAGGCGAAAGCTTCCTGTTTAAGGATGGAGTTGTTTTTATGGAAAAATTGCCTGAAGAGTTTTTCCGGTTCGTTTTCCTGTGTTGTGAAAAGTGTAATTAAGGTTTCTGTATATGATTTGTTTTTGTAATAGCTTTTGACATCGCTTAGATAAGTGCTTGTGTAGCCGTTTTCGTTTAAAGTGGATATGAATTCTTCTATGAGTTTTTCAGTGTCGATAGCTATTAGTTTGTCGTTTTCAAACTTGTATTGTGGGATGTGGAAAACGTATTTCTTGTTCAGTTTGATCATTTTATCCTCCGTTTTAATTGTATTTTGCTTTTTATAACTTTTAAATAATATGTTAAAATTTTTAAAAAATCAGAGCACTAAAATATTCATAAAATTACTGTTGGTGGATAATTTTTCCTTAAAAACATTCATAAATAATGTAATCTTTATTTTTTAAATCGGAGGATATTTTTGTAATTATATCTAATTCTTCGTTAGAGTATTGTTTATTAATTAATTTGTTTAATATTAATTCCCAGGTTTCTTTATCAATTGATATTTCTCCAGTTAAATCATCATTAATGTTATCACAGTTATGTTTTTGAAATAATTGGAATATTTTATTGTGGTGGGATAAATTGAATGTTGGTGTTTTTTCAAGAATCTTTTTTATAATTATCTCTTCATCAGTAGTTTGTATTGTAAGATCTTTAATTAAATATGCATTTACACTCATTATGATCATATTAATTTATACTTTTGATTTATATAAATTTATTGTAGAAATTTGAGGAATATGGTTATTTTTAAACAAGATCGATTGTTATTTATTATTTTTATTTTTTATGTTTGTATGATCGGTATTTTTTCATAAACTATTTTATTAATGTTATTTTTTTAATTTGATCCTTATTAATTTCTTTTTTAAAATATGGATCATTAATATTGGTTTTTATTCCATAAAACATATTTAATAGGGAGATCAAAATAGTAATAATTATCATGTTTGGTGTTCTTATGGATGGTTCACAAAAAAATCTTCATGGAGATATTGTAATTAATGCTAAACCCTTTTTGAAATGGGCTGGAGGTAAAACTCAATTAATTAATGAAATTAAAAATAGATTTCCTGAAGACATAATTAAGTCTAAAAAAATTGATAATTACTGTGAACCTTTTATCGGGGGGGGGCACTATTTTTTGACTTAATGTCATATTTTGATGTTAAGGAATCTTATATATCAGATATTAATTCAGAACTTATTTTAGTTTATAAAACAATTCAAAAGGATTATAAAAAATTAATTGAGGAATTATTTTATATTAAAGATCAGTTTTATAGTTCAAAGGATAGAAAAGAGTTTTATCTTAATATTAGAAAGAATTTCAATGAAAGTATTCCATATTTTGATTATGAAAAATATTCTTCTGATGAATATGTTACTCGTTCTTCATGGATGATTTTCATGAATAAAACGTGTTTTAATGGTTTATTTAGATTAAACAAAAAAGGGGAATTTAATGTTCCTTTTGGAAAATATAAAAATCCTAAAATTTTTGATCAAAATAATATTAAATCTTGTGCATTAGCATTAAAAGACACAAAAATTATTTGTAATTCATTTTTATTTTCTAAAAATTTTATTAATTCAAATTCATTAGTTTATCTAGATCCTCCTTATAGGCCAATATCTAGTTCTTCAAATTTTACAAGTTATTCTAAATTTGGGTTCAATGATGATGATCAAAGAGATTTAGCTAATTACTATGATGATATAACAAAAATTGGCGCTAAAGCTATTTTAAGTAATTCTTATTGTGATGATGGATTTTTTGATGAGTTATATGGTAATTTTAATATAAATCTTGTTAAAGCTAAACGTTCAATTAACAGGGATGGAAAAAAGAGAGGTAATGTGAAAGAAATACTGGTTACTAATTATTAAAGAGGTTTATTCATGGTAAATTTTTCAAAATTGGGTTATAATTCAATGGATGATTATTCTAGAGATTTTTTAGATAAATTATTAATATCGAATCATACTTATGAGTTTTATGTTGATTGGGACAAGGTGTTTAATAATTTAAAAGATTCGATTGTTGAAATAAATATTTTGAATAGTTTAAATAAAATTTCTAAAAATAATTTAGAATCAAAATTTCGTGAAATAATTTCCAAATATCCTGAAGTTATTCCATTATTGCCATCTATTTTGGCAATTAGATTTAAAGATGTGCCTTTATTGGATATGGCAGATAAAACTTCTAAACTAATTGAATTTAAAAGTGAAAATTATGATTTGGATGATATCGTTGAATTTTCAATAAATACTGGTTTATTAAATTTATTTAATAATATTGATGATTTATATTCGTACCTGGTTGGGACTGAAGTGGGTTTAGATACGAATGCTAGAAAAAATAGGAGCGGTCATGTTTTTGAAGATGTTGTTGGTTTTAGTTTAAATGAGAAAATAAAAAATTTAGATAATTATTATCTTGTTAAAGAAGATAGTAATATAGCAATTAATCGTAAGAAGAGATTTGACTATGTAATATATAAAAAGGATATTCCTATTTTGGCTTTTGAATGTAATTTTTATAATTCTACTGGAAGTAAACCTATTGAAGTAGCTCATGCATATTCAGAACTCCAAAAAGATTTGGATGATGTTGGTATCACCTTTATATGGGTAACGGATGGTCAGGGATGGAAAAAAATGTTCAATACATTAATGGATGTATCGGATAATATAGAATTTATTGTCAATTATGAAATGTTAAATGAAAAATTTGATAATTTTTTATGATTTTGGTTTATATTTAAAATAATCTTCTTCTGAGGAGTCATGGAATTTAAATGGGGTCCATGCGTCTGGTAAATACTCTTTAACTTCTTCATAGTTCATTTTCCGATATTTTTGTGATAATGATTTACTAATTTGTTTTCGTTCTAATATTGATGAGTGGTAATCAACTTCATGTCTCATGCATATATTATGTCTACGAATATTACGTCTAAATTTTCTAATTTTTTTATCTGTCCATCCTTCTTTTGTGTGGATATAGTAATCTTTTCCTGTTTGTCCGTTAGTTTTATGGGGACTATAATTGTCGTATGTTGAATTTAATGGCCTGTATCTACAATCAGTTATTTGAACTCCCCATTCCGCACATTTTACTCTTTTTTCTTCCATTTCTTCATAACAGGGTTCGTAATTATATATCATAAATATAGATATTTCTTTCGCATCAAATCCAGCATCAATTAAAATATCTATTTGTTCCTTAATTTTTGGGGCTTGTTTGATTCCATAGTCCCAAGCTATTTTCGGATTTTTGAAACCTGCACTTTTTAGCATTTTAGCTAATTTCGGATTCTTTCTTAAAATTCTTCCATCGAATCCGGATTGTGATTCTACATATGTTATCTTTTTATTATTTTTTAGTTCTATTAATTCACTAAGAATATTTTCAATGTATTTGTTAGCTAATAAGTTATTATCATAAAATATTAATTTTTTTTTAATTATTTCATTTTTTATTGATTTTTTGCAGTTCCATTCGGGTTCTATGATGTAAGTTCCACAAAATCCACATTTGCGTATACATCCTCTACTTGTGTGTAATATTTGGTAGTCTACATCAACTAAATCATATGCCGGAATTATATCTTCAGCACCCTCAATATATCCTAATATTATATCATCACATTTTGTGTAATTTTTGCAGTGTTCTGGCATTAATGAGGCATAAATTCCTCCAACTAATATTGGTACATCTTTATATTTGTTTTTATAATAAAAAACAGCATTTTTTACATATTTTGACCAGTAAGTAAATATTGAAGTAACACATATTAAATCTGGAATAAATTCTTCCTCTTCTGGTAAGTCAAATGTCATTTGCGATAAATCTGTATTATTTTTTTCATCAAATCTAATTAATTTAACATTAATTGATTTATTTCGCAAATAACTAGCAATTTTTAAAAGTCCTATTGGTAAAAAATTTGAATGATTTCTACTTTTATTGGGAATAGGAAAATTTGGTTCTACTAATAGAACATTTTTCACATCATCTGTTATCCAATCATCAAATTTCATTGTTTCAACCAATAAATATTTTTTCATATAAATATATGATAATCAGGGATCTGGATCCAGTTTGTTAAGATCATATTTAGATCGTTATGATCTTTTCTAGATCAATTGATCAGTTAACTGATCATCTTTTTTTTGAATTTTTAAAAGCTTTAATTAAGTTTTAAATTTTAATTTATTTGTTATTATTACTATGTTTTTAATAATATAAAATATTTATTTTTATTTTTTAATTTAAAAGAATTTTAGAAAGATATTTATTATATTAATTAATTATATTATAATTAG
>NZ_JAFSNZ010000020.1 GCF_017447225.1 Methanobrevibacter sp.
ACGTTCTCTGAATATTTCATTTAGGATTTGGTTTGTGGTTTTCATATTTTTCATTTATATCACTACTGTATATTTTGCTTTTGTGTGAGAGAGCATTTGAACAGTATTTTTTGATGGTTATTTTTGGGACTAACATTTAGTAATTTTAAATATTTAAAGTTATTTATTTTATTTTATTGAAACAAAATTTTCATTTTGAAAAAACAAAATATATTAATGAAAATGAAATAAATCATTACATAACTAAATTTAAAAAACTGATTAATATGGAATGCGAAATTTGTGGTAAACCCGTAAGTGAAATAAATCCTACAAGAGCAAAAATTGAAGGATCAGTTATGGTTGTATGTAAGGAATGTGCTAAATTAGGAACAATACAAAAAGCACCTCCAAAACCAAAATTCCAACAGAATAAAAAAGGAAGGAAAAACACACAACCAAAAAGGAATTTCAGAAACGATGACCCGACAGATGAATTAATTGAAGACTACAATATCACTGTTAGAAAGGCTAGAGAAGCAAAAAACTGGTCCCGTGAGGATTTAGGAAAAAAAATTAATGAAAGAGTATCTGTAATTAACAGAATAGAATCCGGAAAAATGACTCCTGACAACAAATTAACAAAAAAATTAGAGAAAGCTCTTAATATTACTTTGATAGAAAATGTAGACAATACAGATTTGAATCAGTTTATGAGCAGTTCTTCAGGAGAGAGAACCCTTGGAAATATAATGAAAATAAAAAGAAAATAGCTATTAATCTATATAGCTATTTAATTTATCATTTTGAATGTATCTTTTTTTGCCTTTAACGGAATAATCTATTTTTCCCGCATTAACTGCTCTGTATGAGTTATAACCTTCCATATCATGAGCAATAGTCAATTTTTCTTTTAACTCATCATGACCACGATATTCAGGACTTACAACAACAATATGTGCCGGAGGATGAATCTGCTTAATTTTTAAAATGCTTAATGTAGTATCTTCCTTGACGAAAAATGAACATGCCACATTGGATTTGGTTCTGAGTTTTGATTTTAAAATTTGTTCAACAAGTGAATCAGCAAATTGTGCGCTGATAACTTTCGGTTTTGATGATAATGTTAAATTTCCATGCCTTTCCATGTCAGAAATAGCGCTTAGTAATTTTGATTTGTTTTCCCCTCTAATTAAAATTAATGCCATATAATTATCTCCCTAATAAAAAAAAGTAATGTGGTGAAAAATCACCGGTTTTGGAAAGATTTCAATAGTCTACTTCTGAATATAACCAACAGAATCAAAACAATACCGACTGCCGTCTGGATACTGCCCAAAATGTTTAGTATGTTTTCATCAACCGGCAAATCCCATGATGGCGAAGACCTGTCTCCAGGAAGTGCGGTATAATAAACACCCACAGCTTTGGAATCCTGTTTTACATTAATGTCTTTAGGTTCAACATAATCGACACCCATTAAAAGACCATTGTTAATACCTTTATTGATTGATCCTGCAATAGCTGATGCATCATACCCATATTTGTTAACAGAAGCCTGAACGATTTCTTTAGTGGTTGATGCTACACCAGATTTACCACTACCATATACTGAAACACTGACTGAATCCGGACGGACAGTAATCGCATTTCCTAATGCCTCATAAGCATATACTATTTTCAAGTCCCCACCACATACAGGACATTTGTCATATGCTTCGGCGGCAGGATAACCTATACCCCAACCGCATTCATCACAAACCTTAGAATATGCCTCATCCATAGGATAACCTGTGGAATTCATTTCAGTAGGAGTAAACATGTCTGAAGTGGATATTCCTGAAACAAGGTTTACTCCACCCCCACCATATTTTTCACCGGAGTCACGTGCCACTTCACCTAAAGCTTCCGCAAGAATAGTGGTTGCTGGATATCCATCCCTAATCATTTTACCAATGTTCATTGCAGTTTCCTTACGGACATAATCTGCAGTACCATACATTGGATTACCTTCAGTATTTCTTAAGTGAATAATAGCTCCTTTCTGACCAGGCTGTAAAGTGGCTACACCACTGCTGTAAGGAGTTACTGTAATATCACTGTCATTTCCATTTACAGTAATTACATAAGCATCAAATGATCCTCCGATTGCAGCACCCATATATGGGCCTCCGACAACCAGACGAGCTCCATCATAACTGCTTGCAATGGATGCTGCTGATGCCGCAGATGCATTATTCTCCAGATTTGCAACAGCCGCTACAATAGAATCCAGCCTAACGTCTGAACTACCAGTACCCCCTGAGAGAACTGCGAAATGATTGTCTTTAGACATCAGAAATGTGGACTGAAACATGTTTTCTGCAAATGACATACTTCCAGCCGCAGCCCCATTGGGATCCTGTCCTGTAGGATCAGTAATGACAATAATATTACAGGTAGCAGCTACGCTACTCATTGTCATCATCAATATTATGAAAAAAATAATCGGTATTTTTAATCTTTTCAAAGTTTATCCCTCATCTTCTAGTTTAACTGACGAAAAGTCTTCAATAACTGTTACAGTAACAATTCCAGTATTCTTATCAACCTGAACATCAGCCGCTGTTATAGGTTCAACTGATGTACCCGGAACTGTCGATTGTTTTGCAAATTCCTGCGCCGTCTGTATCGCATCCTTCAGCGAAACTTCTCTTTTAGAAGTTTTTAAAATATCACCGTAAATAACACTTCCATCTCTGAAACCTGCCTGCATTACATTATATCTTATAGTGTCTACAGGAACGATATCATTACCTTTAACAATGATTCCAGAAATTGGTACTCCGTCACTAACCTCACTGGATGAAGCAAATGCGACATATGTAATTAAACGACCACAGAGAATCAAAATAAACGCTAATAATAAAATTATTAATGTGTCTCTTCTAATCTTTATAAACATGTTTTATCCTCTTAGATTATATTCATAAGAATAAAAAATCTATACAGTATAATCTTTAATTAATATAATATTTAAATTTATAGAATATTTTTAAGTAATGATTCGGCCGGGTCCATACCCTGAGCACCTATCAATAAAATGACATCATTTTTACTGGCTAAATCACATACTTCTGATAGGCAGTCAGCAAGATTATCAAAATGAGTGTAGGCTATATCATTGCTGTTCAAAATATCGAAAAATACTTCCCTTTCTTCTGAGCTAACATAATTCAAATTGTTGACCACATCATTACTTGATGATAAAAACAGATTAATGTCTTCTGTTAAAACTTCAACTAAAGCCTCGACATTCAGCTTATTGATTTCAACACCACGAGATCCTCTGATTGCACATACAACATGCAATTTCTGATTATCATCCAAAAGCTTAACGGTTTCTCTAATAGTGTTTTTAATGCCGTCAGGATTGTGGGCAAAATCATCTATGATTAAAGGTTCATCATTTAACTTTGCAAAACGCCTGTTGAGAGCCTTATATGATTTGACCCCATCTTTGATAACTTCCAAATCAATGCCCAAGTTGATGCCCGCACCGACAGCAGATAAAATATTTTGAATAAAATGGCCACTGGTAAATGGCAAGTCCCCTTTTTCAATGATTAATTTACCATCATAATATATTCCATCATCAAAGTATAAATCAACATTTTTATCATTCATAGACCAGTAGAAAGGATTATCTGCTTTAATTTTTCTGACCAAATCATCATCATAATTCAGAACAGTTGTTCCATCGCCAATAGCTTCTGGAACAGCTGAAATCTCATCGAAAACCTCATCGATTGAGTTTACCAAACCGATATGATCCATTGCAATGTTAGTTATGACTCCAACTTTCGGCGCAAGCGCATCTGACATCAGCGAAGCATGATTTTTCATCAGATTTCCCAGCCATCCCTGGACTTCGGACACTTCAATAACAAGATAATCCAATTCTCCGTTAGCATTAACCTCATCTGAAATCAGTTTTGAAACCATCGGGTCAATCAGTGTATTGAATTCTGACTCACTGTCAGTATTTGTCAACACATGATATCCTGCATTATCCAGAATGTGATATATCAAATGGGAAGTAGTTGACTTTCCGTTAGTTCCTGTAATAACAACATTAGTGGAATTTGGAGAAAAATTGTCAACTGTCCATTTTAAAGCATAAGCATTGGCCAGTTCAATCTTATCACATACAATCAGTGGGAAATTTAACTCTTCCGCCTTTTCAACAGCACCATCCTTAGGAGTTTGGGTGATTAATGCTGCAATATTTTTATCGGCAGCTATTTCAATGCCCTTTCCATTAATCCAATGCCTTATTACAATATCTCCCTTAACGGAATCATTCAATAATGTGAATCTTCCAGTAAAATCCTGATTTAAAAAGAAATTTGAATTTCCGATAACTTTTCCATTTATGGAATTAGCCAAATCCTGAATAATCATAAAAAACACCAATAAGAATAAAGAAAATTAGAATAGGTACATTTTAGCAAGAATACCTATTATACATAAAACTACAGTAGCGCCCCAGTAACTCAATACAATTCTAATTTCAGTCATACCGTAATGATTTAAAGTGTGATGTAGAGGCTCAACAGGCAATTTGATAATGTGTGCCCTGTGAAGCAAGCTGACAATTACAGAAACTATAGGAACTCCCAATGCCAAAACACCGAAATACGGTAAATCACACAATAATACTGCTGCAGCATAACCTGTACCCAAAACAAATGAACCGGTATCTCCCATAAATATGGATGCCGGATGTTTGTTGAATACCAAAAATCCTAAACATAATCCTGCCAGAATTAAAAATGGCGGAATAATTGTCATCGGTCCGAATAAATAACCATAAACACAACATGCAACAGAAGCAATACCCACAATACCTGCAGCAAGACCATCCATACCATCAATCAGATTAACTGAATTGATTGATCCGATAACTGCAATTATTACAACAGGAATAGCTAAAATACCTAACTGAAAACCGCCGACAGCAGTGATTACTCCGGTTAATCCTAAGAATAATCCTATTGCGATTTGACAGATAATCTTTTCAAGTTCTCCAGGTTCTGTCTTGATTGGAACTTCCCCAACAACTTCAACCTTTCCTTGCTGGAGGAATTTATCCACTTCTGATTTCGCTTTTGGAGTTGCAACCCTTACTTCTTCCTGAGGTTCAACATCCAATCTGCCTAATGTAATGACTTCGTTGGAAATATTAACAACAATCTTTTGTATTTCCTTAATCTTAAGTCCAATTAAATCATCCACTAAACCTACAATACCTCCTATAAGCATGATGAATGATAAAATCAATATAGTAGTATTTTGATAATAAAGTGAAATAATTAATGAAATTGTGAATAAGAATGCGATTCCGCCCATTGTAGGCGTTCCACTTTTATGTCTATGTTCACTAACTATAGGACTGTCAGCAATCCTTGCTTTAAGCAATATTCTTCTAACATACCATGTAAAGAATATTGTTGCGATTAATGTTATTAAAAAAAGAATTAACATTTCCCCATTATTCATTCCAACCACTACAAAAATATTTTAAACTAATAATATTTTTATTAATTAATACTATATAAGATTATCATCAAGTTAAATCATTAACCAAATCCTCAAGCTCTTTTTTAGATTTAGCACGTATAGTAATTCTTTGATAACCTTCCGGCCCATGAACAACAAAGTCATTATTATCAAATGATTTTACAGGTTCGTTAACTTTAGGCCCATCATAGTTTCCGATTGGAATTTCAGTTGAATAATAATATTCTAAATTGTCAAAGACATTTTTTAAGCTGAATTCACCACAGGCCATATTGATTAGCTCGCATAATGAATTAATGCCGCATGTAGCAGTGGTCAGATATCTGGTACCGTTTGGTCTGGTGTTGACTTCGATGGCATATAGCTGATTGTCCTTATGGGAGTACATGAAGTCCATTTCAAAAATTCCGTCTGAATTCAAATTACGTGCCACTTTATAAGCTGTCCTCTGAACCAGATTATTGTCCAGACCATCAATCAGGCAAGGGCCTAGCTTAACTTTATTCAATGGGTGTGTACCTTCAAGAGTGGTTTCGCCTTTATAAATCGGCGGAAGCGCTACAAACTCTCCATTGAATCCGAGCACTTCGATTGAAATTTCAGAGCCTTCTATGAATCTTTCACATAATGCCTGGTCAAACTCTTCGAAATAATCCTTAACGTCATCCAAATCATGTGCAATCCGTATGTCTTTTCCGCCCTGACCTTCGCCCTGCTTTAAGACAACAGGAAATTCAAGAGTTAAATCCTCAGGAGCATTCAATATCTGATATTCGGGAGTTGCAACACCGATTTCGTTGTAGAACTTTTTAGTGTTGATTTTATTGGACGTTAACTCTACTGCACGAACATCGGCCGCAATTACGGGGATGCCGTATTGCCTTTCAACTTCCTCTTTCATATGGGCAACCTGAATCAGCGGAGGATCAATACCTATTAAAGGAACGATAGCATCGACATTTTGACTGACAGCAATATTTTTCGGACCTTCCATTCCCCTAGGGACAATAAATACCTGATCAGGCAAATCCAAGTTAATTGCGTTTTCATTTGACTCTGTCAGTATGCTTTCAATTCCTTTTCTTTTGACATAATAATCAATATCATCATATAAACGTGACCCTATAAATAAAATTTTCATAATATCTCCTCAAATAAATTAATAATTTCGGTTGCGCTCTTTTCAATGCTTTCGTTTAAGCTTCCATTGAAATCCATTAAGTCAGCATCTAAAACACCCAATGAATCCTGGTCAATCAGTTCTAAGGATTCCGGTTCAATGCCAATGAATAAAACATTATCATGATTTAAGAATTTTACAAAATAAGACAGGGACATGGAGTGTGTTGATAGCCCAATGTTTATGAAATCATCCTCATTTACAATTTGAAAATCTCCGGGGTTTAATCCCATCAGACAAGCATCAATTATAATGATATGGCTCGGTTTTTCCATTCTGATTTTTCCCGTGAAGTTTTCGGGAACCGTCTGAGCATTAATCAATAATACATTATCATTTAGATTCCGTTTGTTCAGCTGTGAAATGATAAATGGTCCTACGCCGTCATCATACTTAAGCTCGTTTCCAACACCCAAAATAATTAATTTTTCATAATCTGCTAAAAAATCAATCAATTCTTCTTTAAATGAAATAAAAATCACCTATAAAATTCGGGTTTCGATAGTCTCAATACCTTGCCCCATTATATATTTCAATTTAACATTAATTAAATCATTGCATTTAACATCCAATTCATCTATTGGAATCAAGAGCGGTGGATTAAACATTGGCGTCGGCCCGCAGACAATCTCATCATTAAGAATGGTGACGCTGGTAATCATTATTCCGTTGGCAATCCCATCTTTATTTACATTGAATTTGATGTCTTTTTCAAAATCAGGATTTATTTCATCTTTAAATATGATTTTTGAGTAGTTAACAGGCACAGATAATATTTCATATTTGGCGCCTTCATCCCAATGGATATAATGCCTTTCCATGTTTACCAATTGAGCAATATTGACTATGGCTTTTGGAATTATTTCACCATCATCTTTAAGGAATTTTCTGGCATGATTCAAGACCTGAACCTCTTCCTCATCGATTAATGCAGTGTCAAGCATTTCACATACTATCAAATCTGCCTTTTTAGTGAATTCATATTTTAAGACATCACTATTTATAACTTCAATATTGTCAAAGCTTTTTAGATTATTTGAAGCACATCCATAAGCTTTTGAGTCTATTTCAATGGATATTATTTCATCAAATTTATTGCTTAAAAAATAAGACAATACTCCGGATCCGCAACCGAGATCGTAAGCCAAATCCGTTTTATTGGAATAGTCATCAATAGCTTCAAAAAAAGCAGACACCCTTTCAGTATCCTTCAATAAGTCAAAATGATAAGAGGTGGTTTGAAATTTCATGAAAAAATAAAAAAAATTTAGTAGTGATGGTGGTGAGAGTGTGAATGACCATCAGGTTCACTAAATTCTTCTCCGTTTGCAGTACTTGTCAATTTAACGTGTTCAACACCTTTAAGTCTCATAATCCTTTCTGTTAAATCACGAATTTCTGCAATATCTCCGTTAACAACAACAATTTCCATACAGTATTTGTCAGTCATGTGTATGTGCATGCTTGTATTAATTTCATTCCTGAAACTGTGTTGGATTTCCGCAAGGTTTTCCATTACTCCAGTGTAATGGTGGTCGTAAATAATTGTGATGATTCCAATCCTTTCCCCTTCCATTGAGTTCATCCACTGATAACGGACAATGTAATCCTGAAGTGCATCACGAATACCTTTTGAACGGGATTGGTAACCTCTTTCCTTTAACACTTCATCAAAATCAGCCAGTAATTTTTTAGGTAATGACATACTTATTCTCATCATAAAAATAACCTTTATCCATAATTCTTATATTATAGTTAGATTTTTAACTTATATAAATATTATTATAAAAATAGAAAATGATAATACTCTAATAATAAAATTTAAGTAAAAAATATTATTCAACCAGCAGATAATATTCGCCGTCGGATTTATGGATATGTTTTAGGAGTCCTTTGTTTTCCAAAGACAATATTATATGATACATCCTAAAATTAGTCAGTTTCAAATCACCATAAAGCAAATTGCCTTCAAGGATATATTTTGATACCAGATTTTTCTCATTGACCAGAGTTTTGATCAGTTCAAAAGATTCCTTTTCTTTCATATTCAGTTCCAATTCTTCCAAATCCTTTTTGGAATTAACAGTATTGATTTCCTTATCGGAACTGACCAGTTTGATTATGGAATCATTAAATTCTATTAATTTTTTATTTGAAAGGGAATTCAGGACCTGAACCAAATCATATTCGTGAAAACTGCCAGTACACAATTCTTTTTTAAGAGCACTGATTGGAATTTCCTCATCATATTCCACATCAAATATCTTGATTTGATTAAAAACAACTTCTTCTTTTCTGGTAATAGTAATCATATAATCAATTAATCCCTTTATAGTAATTATTTTGAATATAATACTACTTAAATATTGTCAAAAATTATAAAGTAGAACTTAAATATTATATCATATGGGAGCTGAAGACATATTGAAAGAACTGGAAAAACTGATGGATAATAAAAGTATTAGCAAAAATGATTTGATGGTCATTTTAAAGGAATATGCAGGAATCATATCCCCATATGATTTAATGATGGCGACAGCCAGAATGAGGGAAGACGGAAAATATGTGCAGTCCCAGTATCGTGAGAAATATTTGGAGATTTATATTAGATATTTCATAATGCGTATGAAGGAAGTTCGTGACAATAACAATGATATGAACGAATCAATAGATATGGAGGTCTTATATAATTCATTCCCATTACTCAAGACAACCTTTGAAAAAGAAAGATTAGGTGAAAATGACGATAAGTTCCCATTAATATATGTTATCACATCACTCTATACCACATTTATTCTGGAGGAACCTATACACCCGGTAGGCAGTGAATTCCCAGGAAACCTTAAAGTGACAGAAGAAAAAGGAAACTATTTCTGTCCGGTAAAAGATAATCAGAAAGACAATCCCAATGCAATATGCCACTTATGCTTAGCCGAGCAGACACCAAATATTTAATAATAACAAGATACTAACAATATAGTAGATGATTGAAATGAAAATAGATAAAAATTTCTTATTTATACTGCTTACACTATTTATTCTCGCAGGAGTGATGAGCACTGCCGTAGCTTATACTGGAACAGGATTTTCCCACGAAAAGACAGTATCAGATTACAGCTCCTTGTCATTAAATGACATTTTATCAAAATACAGTGATACTGACTGCAATGCCGAAGTCAGCGGATTATGTACAAAAGTCTCTGATGGAGACACAATAACCGTGGAAGGCGTTGGAAAAGTGCGTCTTGTCGGAGTTAATACGCCTGAAAAGGGAGTTACAGGAGCTGATGCATCAGCATACTTCGTGAAGAAATTATGTCTGAACAGGGAAGTCAGCCTTGACATTGATGATTCAAAGCATAGCGACAAATACGGAAGGACTCTGGCTGTAGTGATTGTTGATGGTAAGAATCTAAATGAAATGCTTTTAAAAGAAGGCCTTGCTGAGATAATGTACATCCCACCAAGTGAATTTTATCCATACAACTGGGCAGGAGATGCCACACCAGTTGCAGGTACATCCACACATACAGACACGCCATCAGGGTCATCAGGCGACACATCATCAAGTGCCGCAGGAACATATGTAGGAAATTCCAATACACACAAATTCCATTACCCGACATGCTCATCCGTTGGAAAAATATCTGAAAAAAACAAGATAACATTCACTTCAAGAGATGATGCGATAAATCAGGGCTATGTTCCTTGCAAAATCTGCAACCCCTAAAAAAAATAAGAAAAGGATTTATTATTATTCAAATAAATCTACAACATCTTTTAATAGCTTTGGAATATCCAATTGCTGTGTACAGTAATCAACACAGGTTCCGCATTCGGTACATGCTGAAGAGGGAGCATAAGTGATGCTGGTAGTCCCATACAATGCATGATTGGATTCCAAAGAATAGATTTTTTCACTGTTATACAAATTAAAGTAATCAGGAATAGGGATATTGGCCTCACATTCCTTTACACAGTAGTTGCAGAAACTGCAGTCAATTGCCGTGGTCTTTTTGATTTCATGAGCCATTTTCATAAGGAATCTGTGTTCGTCCCTTGTGATTTCTTCAAAGTCCTTAAATGTTTCACAGTTCTCCTTCATCTGGTCCAGAGACCCCATTCCGCTTAAAACAACGGAGACATTTTTTTGTGATCCTGCAAATCTTAATGCCCATTCCGCCATAGAAGTATCGCTGTAATCATCAAACTGCTGTTTTACACAATCAGCAACATTTACAAGAGTTCCGCCTTTAATCGGCTCCATTACAATTACTTCAACACCATACTTTGAGCATAATTTATTGCACTTGTTTGACTGTATCCTTTGGTCGTTCCAGTCAAGATAGTTTAACTGCAGTTGAACGATATCAATGATATCCCCGTATTTTTCCAAGACCTCTTCAAGCAAATCTGCCTTGTCATGAAAACTGATACCTATTTTTAAAGCCTTCCCTTCATCCTTGGCTTTTTTAATGAACTCAAAACTTTTAGCGGATTCAGCAAGTTCCATAAATACCCTATTGATATTATGAATTAACAGAACATCCAAATAGTCCACACCCAACCTTTCAAGCATTATATCCAAAAGCCTTTCGTTATCCTCTTCTTTTGCCAATAGCCACGTAGGTATCTTGTCAGCTATTCTGAATGATTTTCTAGGATATCTTTCAACCAGCACTTTTTTCAATGCATCTTCTGACATTTCAGCATGATAAGCATATGATGTGTCAAAGTAATCAAAACCCTGATCCATATAATAGTCAACCATTTTAGTGAATTCTTCCATATCAATAGATGCCGGATTATTTTCATCCGTTTGCGGAAGTCTCATTGCTCCAAAACCTAATATAACATCTTTCAAATTAATCCCTCACAAATATTATGTAGTTCATAATATACATAATTGTTGCATAAGTAAACAATTTAAATATATTCAAATAGAGCATTATTCAAAAAGTATAATAATGCAGGCCAATGAAAATATCGAATCAATCACAGGCGACCCTAAAAAAGCCATAAACAGATTAGCTATTCCAACAATACTTTCCATGCTTCTGATGTTTTTAAATAACCTTATAGATAGCTTTTGGGTTTCAGGAATCAATACAGATGCATTGGCAGCCTTAGGATTCATTTCACCATTATACCTGGTAATCATAGGAATCGGAAGCGGCATCGGTGCCGGAGGAAACTCACTGATTTCAAGATATGTCGGGGCTTCAAGATTTGAAGATGCAAATAATGCAGTTATGCACACAATTATTCTGACAGTTATCGTTTCGGTTATTATTTTAATTGTAGGAATATTCTTTCTGGATGATTTGATAATTTTATTCGGTGCAGGAGATGTGCTGACATATTGCCTTAGTTATGGAAGAATAATATTCTTACTCAATATCGTATTTTTGCTGCCTAATGTGACATCAAGCATCTTCAGAACAGAAGGAGATGTGAAAAGGGCAACAAAACCCCAGATTTTAACCGCAATACTGAACATGATACTTGATCCGATTTTCATATATGTCCTGAACTTGGGAATATTCGGAGCCGCAACCGCCACAATACTATCCTCATTAATCGGATACATATGGATGCTTTACTGGATTTACATCAAAAAGGACAGCTATTTTAAATTCAAAATAAGACATTACAGAAGAAAGATGAAAATATACAAGGAAATACTTGTTGTTTCACTTCCGGCAAGCTTTGAGGAAATAATATTCTCAATAGTGGCCATAATCCTAAACTATCTGATTATAGTAACCGCAGGAGTTAATGAAGTGGCATCATTTACGATAGCATGGAGATTCATCTCAATAGCATTCCTGCCATGCATGGCCATAGGAATAGCTACAATAACAGTGTCCGGAATAGCTTATGGCGCAAGAAATGCTAAAAACTTCGATACAACCATCAAATATTCAACGCTCCTAAGTCTGATTTTTACATTGACAATATCAGCAATATTTTTAATCTTTGCATATCCGTTATGCGACCTGTTCAGTTTCACTTCAGGAAACAGCGCATTAGTGATGCGGTCAGCTGAAATCCTTCAAATATTGGTGTTTTATAACTTTTTAATTCCGTTTGGTGCAACTGCGGCATACACATATCAAGGAATAGGCTCCGGCTTTAAATCACTTGGCCTGACAATATTGCGAGAGCTGATATTAAGCATGTTTTTCGCATATTTGCTTGCAATACCACTCAAAATGGGAGTCTTTGGAGTATACTTAGGAGCGATAATTGGAATGAACATCGGTTCTCTTGCAGGATTTGTCTGCATTTGGATATACAATAAGAAATTCAAGGAAAACTACTCATTACCCTAAAGAAGTTACAAAATATTTAAATAAACTTACTGACAATAATTATATAAATAAATATGGAGGAGTAAAATATGGCTGATAAAAAATCACCTGCAGATGGCTGGCCAGTAATTAGTGGAGACTACATTGTAGGAGACCCTGAAAGTCCCGTTGCTGTAACTACACTTGCTTCTCACATTGAAGCAGAATTAAGTGGAGCAGCTATTGCAGGCCCATGTAAAACAGAAAATTTAGGAATTGAAAAAGTAGTGGCTAACATTATTTCCAATCCGAATATCAGATTCCTGATATTGGCTGGAGCTGAAGTGCAGGGCCACATTACAGGACAAAGCTTTATGGCATTACATGAAAACGGAGCAGATCCTGACAAAAAGAAAATTATTGGTGCAACCGGTGCAATTCCATTTGTTGAAAACGTACCTCTCGAAGGTGTTGAAAGATTCCAACAACAACTTGAAATTGTTAACCTGATTGATACCGAAGATATTGGCGCAATCCAATCCAAAATCAACGAATGTGTTGAAAAGGATTCCGGTGCATATGAAGGCGAACCAATAGTAATGGAAGTCGACGAAGAAAATCAGAGACTGGTGATTGTCGACAAAAAGAAAGAAGAAAAAGAAGATGAATCTTAGATAATGAGTGTTTTTTTTCACTCTTTATTTACTTTTTTTGAATATTTAATTATGTCCAAAGACAATATTATATAATAGTTTTTATATAGTTAAAATTATGGAATTGAACTGTGATGGATTGATTGATAAATTAAAGGAATTTAACAAAAGGGATTTGATAATTCTTTTAATCCCACTTCTAATATTTTCATTTTACCTTTACGTGTTTAATCCCGGAATAGCAACATATGACACTTTCAATCAAATACATCAAATTGCTTCCGGCCAATTTACAAATTGGCATCCTTTTTTCCACACATTTATTAATATGCTTTGTTTAAAAGTGTATCCTAACCCACTATCAATAGGAATTTTTCAAATCCTCGTATTTTCAACAATGTGGATGATAATCTGTAAGTATAATCGTGACGATACTTCGAAGAGCAATAAAACATTTATTTTACAGGCCTTTATTACATTAATAATCTGTTTAATTCCAATTAATGCACTGTATTCCATAACAATATGGAAAGATATCCTATTTAGCTATTTCCTGATGTTTTTATGTTTTTTAGTTTACATATTGATGGATAAAAAAGGAACTGTTGATTATAAATTCATCATACTTCTTTCATTGGTTATGGCTTTCATATCACAATTGAGAGGAAACGGACTATACGTTATCATAATTGCACTAATTATTTATTCAGTTTATCTCTTTTTGAAGAAAAACACTAAAATGAGCATATTACTTCCTACATTAACGATAATATTTATCCTATTGATTGCTTCATTAAATATTGCTTATGATGTTCAGGATAATGAAAAAGATGCATTGATGACTAAAACCGCACATATGTTAGCAGATTATGATTTGAATCTGGAAATCGAAGATGGGGATAGACAGAAAATCCATGAACTGATTGATGAGAATAAAACTGATGAAAATTACGAACCAACAGGATCGGACAGAATATACGCCATAACTAACAAAACCGCATTTGAAAACAATAAAGATACCTATTTGGGATTGGCTTTAAAATATTCCATGGCAAATCCTCTTCATTGCTCAAAGTATTTGCTTGACTCATCTCCAATGGCGTGGGACATTGTAAGAGACAGTGATTGGTTTGGCCGTCCATATTATATGGCAGAAGACGCTGACCGTTTGCAAAGAGATTTTGAATATTATTACAGCATCCACAACTACACTGCAACATATGATTATGAAAACATTTCATACATAAATTGGGGAACTCATCTGTTCAATACACTTAATTCATTAGCATTATATATTGAAGGAAATGTCATATTGGACACTTTGTTTGATAGTCCAGCATTGTACATGTACTTATCAATCATAGTTTTAATAGGAATATATGCGATTACCCGGTCTAAAGAAATGTTATTAATCTATATTCCAAATCTTTTAAATATCATAGTGGTGTTCTTGTCAACACCTATTCAGGATAATAGATACTTATATGCAAATCTACTTGTCTGCTATTTATTAATAATAATCTTAATAGGATTGATTCAAAAATCAGACAAAAACTTAAAATGAAAAGTGATGATGGAGTAAATCATGAGGTTATTAATAACAAACATCCAATTTGATTAATGTCCACCAAAAACAGGAACATCAATTTCTTCCAGCAAATCATCAATTTCATCTATTGTTGAAGCAGATAATTTCACATCTCCTGCCTTAAGATTAGATTTCATATTATCCGTAGATGTGGTTCCAGGAATCGGAATAATATAATCCTTTTTATTAATCATCCATGCCAGTGAAATTTGAGCCAGAGTTGCATTTTTATCATAAGCAATAGAAGTTAACAACTCCATTAGCTTCTTAGCGCTTTTAAAACCTTCTTCACTATATTGTGGCATGTCATTTCTATAATCGATGTCTTCAAAAGTGGAATTCGGATTATATAAACCTGTTAAAAATCCATTGGCCATTGGAGAGAACGCAACGAAAGTCACATCAAGCTCTTCACATACCGGAAAGAGATTTTCATGCCATCTTGCAAGCATGGAATATCTGTTTTGAATTACAGATACTGGACATATTTCATTAGCTCTTCTCAAGTAGTCTTCAGTTGTCTCTGAAATTCCCCATGCATTAATCAGACCATCATCAATTAATTTCTGCATTTCTCCTGCCACTACTTCAGGCTCAACATTGGGATCAATTCTGTGCTGATAATACAAATCCAGACAATCAATATCCAATCTTTCCAGAGTCCCTTCGATTGACTTTTGAATAGCTTCTGGAGATGAATCAGGAACAAGAGCTGTGCCATCAATATTAATACCAAATTTAGAGGCGATGACAACATCTTTTCTGTAAGATTTTAAGGCTTCGCCAACCAGTTCCTCATTATTGCTTATATCTCCTGATTTTGTCTGTCCTATATAGACTTCAGCAGTGTCAAAGAAATTATAGCCTTCAGTGAAAGAATCTTTTAAAAATTCAATTGCATAATCCTTTGAAACGGCACTGCCATAGGCATGAGACAGTCCCATACATCCCAATCCAACAGGATTTACGCTTAAATCAGTTTTAGCAATTTTTCTTTTAATCATTTGAAAAACCCGTTAAAAAAAAAGAAGAGTTATTTTTAAAGAACTCTTCATGTTAGTTTACAATTAATCAATAGCAGAATAATTATGCAATGCTGCTTATTACGAATTTGATGAATTCCGGATTGTCCACTTCCACAATAGGAACTCCTGTTTCCAATTCCTTGATTTTTTCCATATCCTCATCAGACAGTTCAAAGTCGAATAAATTTGCATTTTCAATCATTCTTGATTCTTTTGTGGATTTAGGGAAAACTACGATTCCTCTTTGAATCAGCCATCTCAATATTACCTGTGCTGCTGATTTATCGTATTTTTCACCGATTTCAACTAAAATCGGATTTGTAAAGATTCCGTCTTTTCCTTCAGCTAACGGTCCCCATGCCTCTACAACAGCATCGAACTGTTTGTGGAATTCTTCTGTTCCTTCCTGCTGGTAAAAAGGATTTACTTCAATCTGGTTTACCATAGGAGTAATTTCTGAGTTTAATGCCAAGTCTGTGAAACGTCCTTGGGTGAAGTTGCATACACCAATAGCTTTGATTTTTCCTTCTTTGTAGAGATCTTCCACTGCCCTCCAAGTTGAATATACATCACCCATGCATTGGTGAAGAAGGTATAAATCCACATAGTCAGTCTGTAATTTATCAAGGGATTCCTGGAATGCTTTTTTAGTTTCTTCGTAACCATATGAGGATACCCATACTTTAGTAGTCAGGAACAGTTCTTCTCTTGCGATTCCTGATTCTTTTATTGCTTCGCCTATTTCTGCTTCATTGAAATATGCCTGTGCTGTATCAAAATGTCTGTAACCGAGTTCAATTGCTTTTTTTACTACATCTTTTGTTTCTTCTGGAGGTATTTGAAATACACCGAATCCTAATTGTGGTATTTCAACACCGTTTGATAAAGTTATATATTCCATAATTTTCACCTAATTTATAATTTTATCTTTTCTAAATATAAATGTTTCCTTTAGAAATAATTAATTTATGAAAACTATTTATATATCAATTCATAAAAATAATTATCATGAGCTTACCAAGCCAATTCAAAGAGGAAAATTACGAAAATATACTTATTTATCATTATGTTGAAGAATTAGTAAGTGATTTCAGCAATTATAGTATTGAAAACTTTAGTGATGATGACATAACCCTAACAGAATTGCCATTTCTTTTAAGAATCAGATTTGTGGATAAAAGCACACAAAAGGATTTGGTGAGATTATTTAACGTGAGTGACGGATATACCGCAAAACTGCTTAGAAGATTTGAAGACAAAGGATTCATTACACGACACGAAGATCCTGAAAACAGAAGACGAAAAATTGTCAGATTAACCGATAAAGGATGTAAAAAAACAGACGAAATACTGGATTACATCAACACATGGGAAGAACTTCGAAGAGCTAATTTAAGTGATGATGAGTTTAAGACCCTTAAAAAATTATTATTTAAACTTTTAAGTGATGATTAACATGAAAGCTGAAAGATGTCCGAACTGCAATAAGATAATAAGTCCGCATGAGCGAATCTGCAGCAATTGCGGTGAAAAGTTAAATAACCAGACAATCAACAAGATGAACAATATTTACCACAGAAGCAATGTTGCAACGTTATGGTTTTTCCTATTTTTCTTGTTATGGGCGATAATATTCGCTTTTTCAAATTGGATTTATGCCACAATAATAACAGCTATTCTAGTGGTTTTACTTATTTATTACAAAAATAGAAAATAAATTATATTAATATCACTAATTAATCTTTTTAATCAATAAAAAAAGAAAAAAGAAAAGATTTAAGCTTTTCTTTGAATAGTAGCTATTGCACTTTGAGCACCGGATTTTACATAACCGCTTTCATCGTCAAGTAATTTTTCAAGTGCCGGAATAGCTTTTTCGTCATTCAAGTTACCTAAAGCCCATGCAGCTGCACCTCTGACTCTCCAGTCTTCATCGTCCAATACTTCAATTAAAGGATCAACCGCAGCAGGACCCATACGGCTTAAAGATGTAGAAGCTTCCCTTCTAACTAATTTGTTGTTGTCTCTTAAAGTTAAGATTAATGGTTTGATAGCTTTTTCATCATTTAAAGCACCTAAAAGACTAGCTGCATGTAAACGAACATTTTTCTTTCTGTGTGATAAAGCAGAAATTAACGGATCTAAAGCTTCTTCACCTTTTAATTCCAATGCGCCAATTGCATCTTCAACAACAAAATCATCTTTATCGTTTAACTTTTCAATTAATTCATCTATTTCAGACATTTTCATCCCTCAAATATAACAATTATTAAATAAATATATCTTTATACTTATATGTATAAAAGTATTTTGATGATAGACGAACAAACGTGAAATAATGTATGATATTGCAATAATAAGTGGGGACGGAATAGGAAATGAAGTGATGGAAGCTAGCGAATATCTATTGGATAAGCTAGATTTGAATTTTAATTTTAAGTATGGTGAAGCGGGTTTCGACTGTTTCAATAAGAACGGTACGACATTACCTGAAGAAACCATTAAAATAGCGAAATCCAGTGATGCAACACTGTTCGGTGCGTCAACTTCAACACCAGGACAGCCTAGCCCGATAATCAATTTAAGAAAAGAACTTGATGTTTACGCGAATTTAAGGCCTATAAAGTCATATAAAGGAGTTAAATCAATTAAGGAAAATATTGACTTTATAATAGTGCGTGAAAATACCGAAGGACTATACAGCCAGATTGAATATGGCGACAGCGAGAAGGTGATTGCGGAAAGAGTAATCACAAGAAAAGCCAGCGAAAAGATTTCGGAAATGGCATTTAAGTTGGCATCAAGAAGGAAAAAGCAAAACAAGGTCACCTGTGTTCACAAAAGCAATGTACTTAAAAAAACAGACGGCGTTTTCAAAGAATCATTTTATAATGTTGCCAAAAAGTATCCCCAAATCAATACTGAAGACTTTTATGTTGATGCAACTGCAATGTATCTGATTACAAATCCTGAAAATTTTGACGTGATTGTCTCAACAAACCTGTTTGGAGACATACTGTCTGACGAAAGTGCGGGACTGGTTGGAGGATTGGGTCTTGCACCTTCAGGAAACATTGGAGACAAATATGGTCTATTTGAACCTGTTCACGGTTCAGCTCCGGACATTGCGGGTGAAGGAATAGCCAATCCATGTTCCATGATATTATCAACAGCTATGATGCTTGACTACATTGGCGAAAAGGAAATAGCTTCAAAAATTAATAATGCAGTGGAAAGCGTTGTTGCCAAAGGCAAAGTATTGACTCCTGATTTGGGAGGAAAAGCCAAAACGATGGAAATGACTGAAGCAATAGTAAGTGAGGTAATTACATGTTAAATATCACCACATTTTTAGATGCAAACTCAAAAAGATTAGACAAAAACGTATTATACAATCCAAGGACTGGCGAAAAATATACTTCAGGAGAAATTTTATCAATAGTATCTGAAATCGGACGTCAGTTGAAATCAAAATATGTTCATGAAGGAGACAGAGTAATTATCTATTTGAATAACTCATGTGAATACCTCTTTTCACTTTTTGCAATATGGAGAATCGGTGCAATAGCCATTCCAACAAACAGAGTCTTTACCCAATCAGAACTTGATTACATCATTCATGACTCCCAGGCAAAACTGGTAATTACAGATGAAAATGCGAAGGATTCCATAAACATTCCCACTTATATTCCGAGCAACCTGGAAGAATATAAGAATTGTGAAGTTCTTGAAGCATTCAATACCGACTGGGATGATTTATGTCAGCTTCAGTACACTTCAGGAACAACAGGTAAGCCTAAAGGTGCAATGTTAACTCATGGAAATTATTTCACTGCAATCCACAACGAATGTGATGTTCTGACATTAAAACAGGACGATGTGTTTTTAGGAATTTATCCGATGGCGCATGTCGGCCTTTCATGGGCCATAGCTGCACTCAGAGCAGCAGCATATTATATTCTCATTGAAGAATTCAATTTAGAGGAATATTTGGAATTGTGCGAAAAAGAAAAGGTAACTGTATTGACCGGAATGCCGCCAGTGATCCATTCATTAACAACAATGAACAAGACAAAGGAACTGTCAACAGTACGTGAAATCGTAAGCGGAGGAGGGCCACTGCACAGAAAGATTTGGAAAGAGTTCCATGAAACATACCAAATTCCAATCATTAACGCTTACGGATTATCTGAAAGTATCGTTATCGGAACCGGAACAGTCATCAGACCTGAAGATTATCGTGAAGCTGACAGATTTGAAAGTGTAGGCCATCCAGTTTGCTTTTCAGAAGTTAAAATCGTTGACGAAATCAATTCAACGAAGACATTGGACAAATATGAACAGGGTGAAATTGCCCTAAGAGGTCCGGCTATTGCAAAAGGATATTGGAGAAGAGAAAAACAGACTATAGAAACATTCCTTGATGACGGATGGTTTTTAACCGGAGATATTGGTTATCTCGATGAGGACAACCGTTTATTCATTACTGACCGTAAAAAAGACATGATTGTAATGAGCGGATGGAAAATCTACCCAACAGAAGTTGAGGAAGTATTAATAAAATACCCTAAACTTAAGGAAATAGCTATTTTCAGTGTTAATGATGTTCATAGAGGAGAATTACCTGTTGCTGCAGTAGTCTGGGAAGATGAACCGGACCATGAAGGATTAATTAACTATGCACGCGAAAACTTATCCCGTTATAAGGTTCCCCGTGAAATCTATGATTTGGATGAACTTCCAAGAGTCAACGGATGGAAGCTGCTTAGAAGAGAATTGAGAGACATGTTCAAAAAATAGAGATGAACCTTCAAGGTTAGAAATCAATCTAACCTTAAAAGTACGAATTGTTGTATTAACTTAGTGTATATCATTTAAGTGTGCTGAACACTGTTAAACCATGGTTAAAGGCCAAAATATTATCAAAAAATCAAAAGATTCCGGAATAACCAATACAACAATTTTTAATTTTTCGAGTAATAAACCTTCAATTAATTATATGTATTAGTCATTAATAAGTTAGGCAGTTTTTAATCGATAAAAAAAGAGTTGAGTGAGAGTTATTGCTCTCAAACATAAATATTCTATTCACAAATCATTGTACCAATACCATCTGTAGTGAATACTTCAAGCAAAAGAGCATGTTTTTTACGTCCGTCAATGATATGGCATGATTTAACACCATTTTCAATAGCTTTAACACAGGTTTCAATTTTAGGAATCATTCCTCCGGAAATAATACCTTCTTCTATTAAACCAGGAACTTCACTTATTCTGATTTTCTGAATTAATGAATTAGGGTCTGAAGGATCTCTTAAAACGCCAGGAACATCTGTTAAAATAATTAATTTTTCAGCATCAATCGCACTTGCCACTTCACCTGCTGCTGTATCTGCATTTAAGTTAAGGCTTGTTCCGTCCTTTGCAATACCTACTGGAGAAATTACAGGAATATAATCATTTTCAACAAAAAGATCAAGCAAATCAGTGTTGATATCATCGACTTCACCAACCAAACCCAGGTCAACTTCTTCTTCAATTCCTTCAATTTTGCGGGCTCCTTTTTTATGAGCAAAAATTAAACTTGAATCTTTACCTGATAAACTTATTGCCTCACCGTCATGTTTGATTAATTCTGAAACGATTTCTGTACTGATTTTTCCTACAAGAACCATTTCGATAATTTCCATTGTCTCTTCATCGGTGACTCTTAATCCTTGAATGAATTCCGGCTCTTTTCCCAGTTTATCCATTGAACGTGAAATTTCAGGACCTCCTCCGTGTACAATAAGAGGTTTCATTCCAACATATTTGAGTAATACAGTATCACGAGCAGTAGAGGACATTGCTTCATCATCAATCATTGCATGTCCACCATATTTGATTAAAATTTTCTTATTATGAAACTTTTTGATATAAGGCAAAGCTTCAATTAAAACGTCAATATCTTTCATTTTATCACTACATTAAATATTTAACTTGATTGCTTATAAGTATTTACCATTTTTTCACTCCATTTGATTGATAATTTTATATAACATCTGGAATATAACAAGATATATGTCAGAGATGAATAATCTTAAAGCATACCTTAAAAAATTAGGTGCAAGCAAAATGGGTTTTGCCGATGTTGAAGGACTTGCAAGTGAATTTATAGATTTGCCAAATGGAATCAGCATCGTTTTGAAACTTCCAAAACAAGCAATGCACTATTTAAACGAAGAGGATTATGAGTCATACTGGAAGTGTTTTCACGGCCAGATTGCTGAATTGACCGAAATATCACTTAAGGCAGAAGAATATATTAAAAATCTGGGCTATGATGCATTTGCATTGACAATGACCCGCAATGAATGTGATATGGAAAAACTGCTCAGCATATTGCCTTATAAAACTATAGCTACCAAATCAGGACTTGGATGGATTGGGCGCTCCGCATTATTTGTCACACCAGAATACGGCTCAGCAGTGGCTCTTGGAGGAATACTGACTGACATGCCCTTAGAATTTGGTGAACCCATAACCGATTCGCAATGCGATGACTGCACAAATTGCCAGGATGCGTGTCCAGTTAATGCGATAAATCCTCAAAAATGGAATGACCGACTGAACAGGGAAGATATTATCGATATTGAAACATGCAAAGAATATATAATTGACCAATATAGGGCAGGACTTGGCTGCACAAAATGCATGAGTGAGTGTAAGCTCACCCAGGAATATATAAAAAAATAAGTTAGGAGTAAAAACCCCTATAATCCACATTTGAATTTGAATCTGTACTCTTGGTTAACAATTTCCATTCCTTCAAATTTGCCTTTTAAAATATCTGCGACTTTCTGCAAGTCCTCAGCAGTTATTTCACTACCATTTCCGATAGGTGAGAAAAATGTAATCTCATCATCAGTGATAAGGTAGTTTAAAAGTTTAGTATTTTCTTTTTGGTATTTTTCAACGATTGCTAAAATTTCTTCTTCTACAGCTTTGTCAAGGTTTGTCATGATATCACCTTTAATGAATAATTAACCAATAAAGTATTTATAGTTTTTTGTAACCATCCAGAAACCGGTTACAAAAGACCAGACTATTAACGTATAAACGGACAATCTTTCAAAAACAGGCATGTAAATGCTTTTCATATTGAAAAACATTATCCAAAATACGATTAGGCCAATTATACCTAAAATCAAGGTTATCTTTTGATAAGTTTCAAAATTATCCATTGATCTGGAAGTCAGAACAAGGAGAATATTTCCTCCCAGAATTGCCATAACGGCACCTAATGTATGATAACCTGAAGTCAGAGGATTTCCGCCATGAATCAATGCAACAATTATGACACCTATTGATGTTATGAATGTCAATATGTAAAAAATGAGCTTATTTTTAATAATATAATCTTTAAATTTATATAAATTTCCAAATATCAGTGATAAGCCGATTATTATGAAAGCCGAGTTCATAAGCCAGAATAATGGTGAGTTAATATTTGGAATTCCGAGTTCAGATATTGTATGAAAAACATAAGTATTGAGTAGCGAAGCATTGAAAAAAGTTGCAGAAACGGCTTCGGCAATCATATAGTACAGACTGCCAAACAAAAAAATGATTCCGGCAACTTTATCTTTCAAATTAAACACCAAACTTTTTATTGAAGTATTTTTCCCTTACATCAAAGTTTAGCTCTTCGATGTCTGCACCTGAAATAGCCTTATTCAATATTTTATAGGAAGTCTTTTTAGGCACAGTAATATTTGTGACATGACTTTTTGCCCATATTCTGTCAAATCTTTTCTTCAAACTTCCAAAGTCAAATCTTTCAACAACATTTTTAAGATTGATGACATTTGCTTCATTTATTACATCATATGTGGCATAAGTCTGAGCGTCCATTATAATCGGGTTTAATCCCAGGATGAATCTTTGCAAATCATAATCCAGGAATGATTCGTAATCTCCATCATATGCATAGACATGTGCCTTTGCAGATAATGCGTCGATAAACACTAAGAATTGATTGGCCATCAATGCCCTTGAAATAATTTCATCACAGAAATTCAAAGCAGTGGTAACATTGTCTTCAGCTGATGATGCTTGATAAGTTTCATAATCTTCAAATCGGAATGCCACCAGAGCAAACATGTACAGGTCTATCCATTCATTTTCCTTAATGAATTCCTTTGCTTTATCAGTCAATTCATAATCAGCAGATGAACCGTCACTTAAGACAGGTAATACCCTTTCAATCAATTCCTGTTTTTTACCGGATACTTTTAAACCATTTTCCTTTAGAATTTCTTTTAATTGAGCGACTGTATATTGTTTAGATACTGATTCAGGAGTAACTCCCCCATTTCCTCCAAGATAACCGTTTTCGACTAAATAGTTGACGCAATCTTCTCCGGATGGAAAAGTACCGAAATTGCCTTCGGTTAAAATTTCATCAAGTCCATAACCACTATTTAAAAAATTCAAAACATTAAAAACTTCTAATTTTTGTTCACTCACTTAAACACCTTTTTACCTTTAAGTAATATTATTAATGTTTGTTTTTTAGTTAATTTAATACTTTCTTAAAAATTATTCTTTTCTTAGCGACAAGTTGACCTACATATGACAGTATTTACCTGATGATTATAATATTGCTATGAGCGTGTTTTATTGTATAAAGCTAGAATATTGTAGCGATTTAGACTATACTAATTTATAAAGCTTAAAATCTAATATTAGTAATTACCAAAAGAAAAATTTTGAAAAGGTGAAATATAATGAATGAAAAAAAATTTGATGAAACGTCATTGGTACTGATTGAAAACATGTTTGACGAACATAGAAAAATTGTTGGACTGGCAGATGAGAGTATACAGAAAATAGCTGAAAAGCATCAAAGGTCTGCAGACATATTCATCACAGAACATGGTGAACTGATATCATATGAAATCATGACAGATGACATAAATAACAACGAAATTGATAAAATACGAAAATATGGTGAGGATTTATATGAAATAAATGGAAAATACATCAGCATTTATATTTTAGGCTCACCACACATGAAAATAAATGGAATAAAAGAAATTGTAAGCGATGCACCGCTGTTGATTAAGATATCCCAAATGCCACAATCCGACGCATATGACGTTTTAAGGCACATCACGGATTTAGTTAAAAGAAAACAGAAATTGAATGAAGAGGACTTGTTTGCCTTATCAATGATTCCGCAAATGGGACCGAAAGAGGATAAGAGGCATTTAAGAATAGAATGTTTGAAATTATGGAAAGAGATTACTAAAAAAGGGTTGATACAATGAATCAGGACGAACTGAAGTTAATAAGAAAAGCGTTTCATGATGACAGAAGAATAATTGAAAAGGTTCCGGACAATCAGATAATGGTTGATGAAGGCACTTATCCAGGAGGCTCAGTGTATAGAACAGAAGACGGAGAGCTGATAGATCTGGAAATACAGACCAGAGACTATGACATTGAAGACCATGTAAACTATATCGAATTTGCAGAGCATCTATATGAGAAGCACAAAAAGAAAGTAAACGTGTATGTTTATTGTGTTCCATCAGTCAAGGTTAATATTCAGCTGTATAAAATGCCTTCAGAAGCGGATTTCAAAATAAGGATAGCACAATATGCAAATAATTCAATTATCGACAGAATGAAAGGTAAAATCAGAAAATAAGTTTTAAAATAAAATTATGTTGGAATGGAGATGATTAAAAATAACGTCGTGTTCATCCGTAAAGCAAAATAAAGGAAAGATACATGATTATAGAAAACAAAAAATCATTTTCCAACATAATTTTCGTGTTTTTTTACAAGAGTGTTAAATATGTTATAAGTGATACAAAATGTTTCGTGTTTAACAATTAAAAGGTGTAAAAATGAACTAAAAGACTATTTTATGTTATTTTTCCCTCACCCCCATTTTCACGATGATGTTTTAAACACATGATAACCACATCATGTAATAGTATTTTGTGTTTAAATGGTATATAAATCTTTCGCATTGAAAAATATTAATAAATTATATATCAGTTAATAACAAAAATATTAATATGTTTTGTGATAATTGCGGAACTGAGCTGGACGAAAATGCCCAATATTGCAATAAATGCGGCAATAAGGTGAATAACACTCATTTCATTAAAAAAGAAAAGAATATGTATCTTGCATTAATCCTATCATTCATATTTGCAGGACTGGGAATAATCTATGCTGGAAACACCAAAAAAGGATTGATATTCATTGCCTTAAGAATAATTACTGCTGCGATTGGAGTTTTCATATTCATATTCATATTCATAAGCATATTGATATGGGCATATGGATTATATGAAACCTACAATGAAGTCAAAATCGCCAATGGAGTGAGAAATCCAAATATACTCAATGACTTTAAGAATTGGAACAGTTCAAAGAAATGCCTAGCGATAATTGTAGTTTCAATAGTTTTAATTGTTATGGTATCTGGAGTATATACAATGCTTGATGCTTATTATGGATACGATGATTCTCCAACATATTATTCAAGTAGCAGCAGCGGAAGCAGTAGCAGTGGAGGATATTCATCATCTTCCGGCCATTATGGAGGTGTGGACACCTCTCCTTCAACGATTGCCCGCAACGATCCAGGTTCATATTACGACTATTACAACTATGGAGACAATGACGAAATAGACGAATATCTGGAATCGCAGGGATTTGACTGAACACGACAATATAACCGTCACCACCCCAAATTATAATGACATCAAATAATTATATTCTCTTTG
>NZ_JAFSNZ010000021.1 GCF_017447225.1 Methanobrevibacter sp.
AAAAATTAGAGAATTAAAAAGAACAATTGCTCGTGTTCTTACAATATTGAATGAAAAACAGAAGGAGAATTAAATGTCAAAAATCTGTGATGTATGTGGGCTTCCTGAAGAACTTTGTGTATGTGAAGAAATTGCACGTGAAGTTCAAGCTGTAAAAGTTTTTACAGTTAGAAGAAGATTTGGAAAACTCATGACTATTATCGAAGGTATCGATGAACATGATATTGATATCAAAGAGCTAACCAAAACTCTTAAAGCAAAATGTGCTTGCGGAGGAACTGCTAAAAATAGCCAAATAGAACTTCAAGGTGATCATAAAGTTAAGGTCAAAGAAGTTTTATCTGAAATGGGTTTCTCATCTGATACAATTGAAATTCGTGAATCTAAGAAAAATAATAAAAAGAGAAGATAATTCCTTCGATATGTTCAATAAATTTTATAATTTTTCTGCATGATTTATTATAAATGTTTTAGTTAAGAGATTTGGGAAAATGATAACTTCAAAAAATTTGGTGCATCATGAATTCATTGGATTGAATGTTGATGTAAAAAGTCAAACTAATAAATCTCTTAATTTATATGGAACGGTTATTGATGAGACAAAAAATACCTTCAAAATTGAATCTGAGGGTCAGGAAAAATTAATTCCCAAAAAAGGTTCAATTTTCACATTCGAAATTCCATCTGGTGAAAAAGTCGAAGTGATTGGTGATATTTTGTCCATTCGTCCTGAAGATAGAATAAAAAAAAGGTTTAAAAAAATTTAAATGGTGATAATATGGTTGGGCTTAATGTTCAAGAACCAGAAACTACATGTGATGATCCTAACTGCCCTTTCCACGGTACTTTACCTGTAAGAGGTCAAGTTCTCGAAGGTATTGTTGTAAGTAACAAAGCAGAAAGGACTATTAGTGTCGAACGTAGTTACTATAAATTCATTAGAAAATATGAAAGATATGAAAAGAGAAAATCTAAAATCAATGTTCACAAACCAGATTGTTTAGATGTGAATGTTGGAGATTCTGTAAAAGTTGCAGAATGCAGACCATTAAGTAAAACTAAACATTTTGTTTTAGTTGAGGTTAAAGGAGAGTAAATAATATGAAACCATTAACATCAAGTGTATCTAAAGCATTACCAATTGGAGCAAGACTCCAATGTGTTGATAACACTGGTGCACGTGAAATCGAAATTATTTCCGTAAAAGGATTTAAAGGGGTAAGAAGAAGATTAGACGTTGCTGGTGTTGGAGACTTAGTTGTTGCTTCTGTTAAAAAAGGAACTGCTGACATGAGAAGAGAAATCGTTAATGCGGTAGTCATTAGACAAAAAAAGGAATATAGACGTGCTGATGGTCTTCGTGTCAAATTTGAAGATAACGCTGCTGTTATTATTACTCCTGAAGGAATATTAAAAGGATCTGAAATCAGAGGTCCTGTAGCTAAAGAAGCAGCTGACAGATGGCCTAGTGTAGGTAGTGCAGCAAATATTTTAGTATAGGTGAAAAAATGTCAAAACAACCAAGAAAACAAAGAAAAGCTCTTTATAATGCTCCTGCTCATGCACGTGGTAAACATTTAAGTGCTACTTTAAGTAAAGACTTAAGGGCAGATTTAGGTAAAAGGTCTTTACCATTAAGAACAGGGGATAAAGTTAGAGTTCTCCGTGGAGACTTCAAAGGACATGAAGGAGAAGTTCTCGGTGTTGATTACGGTTCTTACAAAGTAACCATTGAAGAAGTTACTTTATCAAAACCAGACGGAACTGCAGTTTTCCTTCCAGTTGATCCATCTAACTTAATGATTATTGACGCTGATACAAAAGACGAAAGAAGAATTAAAAATAGAGGAGATAATTAAAATGGCTAAAATGGGATCTAGAAAACATCTTAAAAGATACAAAGCACCTAAAACTTGGCCTATTCATCCTAAAGAAGATACCTGGACTGTAAAACCTTCCGCAGGTTCTCACGCTATCGTTGATGCAATTCCATTAACTTTAGTTATCAGGGATATTTTAAAATTAGCTGATAACTCAAGAGAAGCTAAAAGGATCATCAACTCAGGTAACGTTTTAGTAGATGGCAGAGTAGTTAAAGATTATAAATTCCCAGTTGGTTTCCAAGATATCATTGAAATTCCAAAAACTGAAGAAATTTATAGAGTTCTTTTAGATACTAAAGGAAGATTACAATTACACCCAATCGAAGAAAATGATTCAAAATTAAGCAAAATCGTTAATAAGACCACCATTAAAGGCGGTAAAACTCAATTAAATTTACATGATGGTAAAAATGTCATCATTGATGAAAACGATTACGCTGTTGGTGATGTAATCAGTTTAAAAGTACCTGAACAAGAAATCAAAGAAGTTTATCCTTTAGAAATCGGTGCTACTGTTCTTGTTACTGGTGGTAAACACACAGGTGAATTAGGTACTGTAAGTGAAATTATTGAAAATAAATCATCCAACCCAAATACTATTATTATTGAAAATAGTGCTAAAGATGAATTTTTAACTTTAAAAGACTACGCATTTGTAATTGGTGGAGATGCTCCAGAAATTTCTTTATTGGAGGTTAATAAATGAACCCAATGAATGAAGTTAAAATCGAAAAAGCAACTGTCAGTATTGGTGTAGGTGAAGCAGGTGAAAAATTATCACGTGCTATTACTCTTTTAGAAGAGATGTTCGATCAAACCCCAGTTAAAACTTACTCAAAAGTAACTAATCCTGAATGGGGTATCAGAAAACGTCAACCTATCGCATGTAAATTAACTTTACGTGGAGAAAAAGCTGACAAAGCAATTAACATGGTTTTAGAAGGAATCGGTAGAAATATCAAACCTACCCAATTTGATGCTCAAGGAAACCTTTCTTTTGGTATTAAAGAGCACATCGACATTCCTGGAATGAGATATAATCCTGATATTGGTATCTTCGGTATGAATATCAACATTACTTTCGAAAAACCAGGTTATAGAATAGCTAGAAGAAAAATCCAACAAAAGAAAGTTCCTGTCAAACATAGAATTTCCAAAGAAGAAACCATGAAATTTATGGAAGAGAACTTTAATGTTAATTATGTAACTGAAATAGAAGAATAGGTGATTAGTTTGCCAAGAAAATATGGAAAAGCAGCAAAAAAATGTGCTCGTTGTGGAGACCATTCTGCTATGATCAGCAGATATGGATTAAATTTGTGCAGACAATGTTTTAGGGAAATTGCTCCTAAAATTGGATTTAAAAAATATAATTAAGGTGTTATGATATGAGTCTTATGGATCCTCTTGCAGATGCTTTAACAAATATTAGGAATAACGAATTACAAGTAAATGATTCTTGTGTTATTTCTCCAGCATCCAAATTAATTGGAGAAGTTTTAAGCACAATGCAAAAAGAGAATTATATTGGTAACTTTGAATACATCGATGACAATAGAGCAGGAAAATTCACAGTAGAATTACTTGGTAACATTAACAAATGTGGTGTTATCAAACCTCGTCACGCTGTAAAGAAAGATGAATTTGAGAAATTTGAAAAAAGATATTTGCCAGCAAAGAACTTTGGTATCTTAATCGTTACAACTCCTCAAGGAATTATGACTCACTATGAGGCTAAGGAAAGAGGAATTGGTGGACGTTTGTTGGCTTACATGTATTAGGTGATATAATGGTAGTAGCTGCAGCTATAAGGGAAGAAATTGAAATCCCTGAAGGCGTCGAAGTTATAATTAATAATAATGAGGTCACTGTAAAAGGACCTAATGGAGAAAACTCCAGAAAATTTACATATCCTAATGTAAGTATTAATAAAAAAGATGATA
>NZ_JAFSNZ010000022.1 GCF_017447225.1 Methanobrevibacter sp.
CAATGGGAGATAGCTTGGTAAATCTTAATACACAGGTATTAACTGCCCAAGAATAATTTACAAAAATGGTACAAACATTAAGTAAAGACTATAGATAAAAATAAGAGCCATATTTCCCGTATTAATCATTTAAAATCAATATTGCCCTCAGAAAGTAAAATTTCTAAAGAAAAAAAGATGTGAGATTAAACATCTCACTTAAAATTTCAATGCATCGACAGCTCTGATAAGTTCAATCATGTGCATGTCTTTTACGCTTTGGTTTGCAAAGCTGTATTCCTCAAAGTAGAATGCAGGAATTCCGTTGTTGTTTAAAGGTTCGGTTAGAAAAGGACCGCTGGTTGTTGATTCTGGAGTGTAATAGCTGATGTTTTCGCATTTGCTTGCAACGTCAACTGCACATTTCTCACCTGATCCACCCAGAATCGGGCTGAAAACGAATGTCTGGTATGGATATGCACCGACGTTTGAGTGAACATCTACTGCCGCTTTATAGCTTCCGTTTGCAATTTCGGGATATACGTATTTGTATGCAAGATTCTGTCCGTTCTGTCTTCCCTGACTGTTGTCTGATGCTCCGTCACCATAATAGCCCACATCTTCGGTTACATTAATTATATAGATGTCATAGCAGTAGTTTAAACCATTAACTGTTGGCAATAGTTTCACTAATGTTTCGTGTGTTTCATGTTCAAGAGGATGAACTCCGACCACATAAGCTATTTTTTCACCGCTTGGATTTCCGATATTTCTGATTACTTCAACGGAACCCGGATCATCTGTTGAGTTTGCAATCACTTCACGTGAAAGCGCTGATGCGCCGGGGGTTTGTCCAATATTGCCACTATTTAACAGTCCGCTCTCATTAAGGGCAACTATTCCAACGCCTATTATAATAATCAGTATTGCAATTATAATATATTTCCTTTTAACCATAATATCTCCTAAAAAAATAAGAAAACTAAGATAATTAAATCTTAGTTTATAATTTCAATCCGTCTACTCCAAAGATGAGTTGCATCATGTGGGTGTCTTTCTGTGCTTGGCTTGCGAAACTGTATTCCTCAAAGTAGAATGCAGGAACTCCATGGTTGTTCAATGGAACTGTCAGGTATGGTCCGCTTGTAGTGTGGCCTAATTGGTAATAAACTACATTTGCACATGTTTTTGCAACTGCTCTTCCATATTGTTCTCCTAATCCTCCGGTAACAGGACTGAATACGAATGTTCTGTATGGATATGCACCGACATTTGAGTGAACGTCAATAGCCAATTCATATCCTCCGTTAACGATTTGAGGATATACGTAATTGTATGCTAAGTTCTGTCCGTTCTGTCTTCCCGGACTGTTGTCTCCTGCTCCGTCTCCATAATATCCGACGTTTTCAACTACATTGATAACATAAATGTCGTAGCAGTAGTTAAATCCAGGAATTGTTGGCAGCAGTTTTACAAGAGTGTCGTGGGTTTCATGTTCTAATGGGTGAACTCCAACAACATATGCTATTTTTTTAGCTGATGGGTTTCCAATGTTTCTTATGACGCTGACGGAACCAGGTCCAATGTTAATTCCATTTGAAACCATGTTTCCATCATATTCAGCTGTAATCGTATATGCTCCATTTTTCAATGTGCCTAATGGGCATTTGGCCATTCCCTGTGAATCTGTTTTCACCTTAAAGATTTGGCCGTTGATGTTGAAGTTAACGATTTTTCCGGCATCAGGGCTTCCGACATCGTTGAGCAATTTGACATCATATGTATTTTTGCGTGAATAGCAGAAGTATGAGCTTTCTTCTGTCATTTTAGGCAATACTTTAATTCTGGATGATTGTTTTAATGTGCTGTTAGGATTTTCAGCCGTTAAAATGTATTCTCCGGGTGCAAGATTTATGTTCAGTCTTACATTTCCATCGTCATCGCTTTCACGGATGTAGAACACTCCGTTGATGTTAAAGCTCACGTTAGCATTTTTTAAAGGATTTCCCTGATTGTCCAGCACTTTAGCGGTTGCATATGATGCGTTTTTATAGTATTTGGTTAAATCATAGCAGAACATGTTTGACAATACGGTAACTGTATTGGATACTTTCAAACCTGTGTCTTTACGTTCTGTTGTCGAAATGTATTTTCCGGGACTTAAATTGATATTCAATTTTGCAGTACCGTTTTTATTTGTCGTACGATTATAGAATACTCCGTTGATGTTAATTGATATGTTAACATCCGCTTGAGGATTCCCTTCGCCGTCAAGTATTGTCGTATAGAATTGTGATTCGTTCCTGTAGTATTTGGTCAGGTCTTCAGATAAGATGCTGGTGAGAACAGTAATCGTATTCTGGATGGTTGAATTGTCATAACAGTTTTTACTTGTAATCTGATACACTCCCGGACCTAAATTGATATTCAATTTAGCGGTTCCGTTATCGACCTGCCTTTTGTAGGTATTTCCGTTTATTGTAAAGTCAACTGATCCGTCTGTCAGAGGAGTGCTGTTTTCATCAAAAACACTGACTTCAAATTGCGAATCGTTTTTGTAGTATTTGGTAAGGTCATTTGCGATTATTGTAGGATTGACATTATCATCTGATGCAGTTTCAATATCAGCCGTTGAATTGTCCAGTTCGCTGGCGCTGACAATGTTGACGCACATGAATATGATGAGAATGCAAATCAAAAAGATTTTCCTTTTCATAACTTTCCCCCATTATATTAATAATGATAGTATGTTTACTTTTTAAATTTAATATATTTTTATATATTAAAAAAACCAAAATTATAGTATTGATATTTTAATTAAGGAGAGGATTTTTCTGACAAAATACATTATTATTACTGGAGGAGTTGTAAGTTCCATAGGTAAGGGAATTACTTCAGCCTCTATGGGTAGGATTTTAAGATCATATGGCTTGAAAGTATCAGCTATTAAAATTGACCCTTATTTAAACTGGGATTCCGGAACACTCAATCCTTATCAGCATGGAGAAGTTTTCGTCACAAGTGACGGCATGGAAACTGATTTAGATTTAGGTCATTATGAAAGGTTTTTGGATGTTGAACTCGAAGGTTTCGCTAACATTACCACAGGTAAAGTATATGAATCCGTAATCAAAAAGGAAAGGGAAGGAGGATACTTGGGAGAATGTGTACAGGTCATTCCTCACATAACTAACCGCATTAAGGAAATGATTAGGGAAACTTCCGAGAAAAAGGACTATGATGTCGTCCTCATTGAACTGGGCGGTACTGTCGGAGACATCGAAAGCCAGCCGTTTTTAGAAGCCTTAAGACAATTGCGTAATGAAGAAGGATCTGCAAATGTGATGTTCGTTCATGTTACATTCATTCCTTACCTTAATGCTGCCGGCGAGTTCAAAACCAAACCTACACAGCACTCCACAAAGGAATTGAGAAGTATGGGTATCAATCCCGATGTCATTGTCTGCAGGTCACAGGAACACATCGACGATGCACTTTTAGCAAAAGTTGCTCATTTCTGTGACGTTGATGTTAATGCAGTTGTAAACACTCCAGATGCAGGTTCAATCTATGAAGTGCCTCTTGTCCTTGAGGAAAATGACATAGGTAAACTTATAGTTGACAGAATAGGCCTGGACATTACTCCGGATTCATCCAAACTTGATGACTGGGCTAAAGTCGTCGATTCCCTAAAGATTAAAGATCCTAGCGTAACAATTGGTATTGTCGGAAAATATGTTGAACTTGAAGATGCATATATCAGTATCAGAGAATCCCTCCAGCATGCAGCGGCAAGCATTGGCGTTAAGGCAAACATTGAATATTTAAGTTCCGATGTTGAGGAGCTTGACAAAGACATCATGGACAATTTTGACGGTATCCTAATCCCTGGAGGATTCGGTGAACGTGGATTTGAAGGAAAATTGGACGCAGTTGACTATGCAATTGAAAACAATGTTCCTTTATTCGGAATCTGTTTAGGTATGCAATCCATGGTAACCCAGTTTGCAAGGCGCAACGGCTATCCTGATGCAAACAGTTCCGAGTTCGATGACAATCTCACCCATCCTGTTATTGACATGATGGAAGAGCAGAAAAAAATCAAGAACATGGGCGGAACTATGCGTTTAGGTTCCTATGACTGCAAAATCATTGAAGGCACTAAAACTCATGAGGCTTATGGTGAAATAGATATTGAAGAACGCCACAGGCACAGATATGAGTTCAACAATGATTACAGGCAGGAACTTCAGGATAAAGGTTTAATCATTTCAGGTACCAGTCCGGATGATTTCCTGGTTGAAATCGTTGAATTCCCAGACCATCCTTGGGCTATAGGATGTCAGTTCCACCCTGAATTTAAGTCTAGACCTAATAGACCACATCCTTTATTCAAATCATTTTTAGAAGCTATTTATGAGCATTCTAAAAATTAATTTTTTTACCTTTTCATACAATATTACCGTCCCGTACAATATTACCGGATTAATTTCTATCTAATTAATATACTCCTTTTTTAGAAATTTTAAACCATGATTATAGACAATATTTATCTTATACAGATTATGGTTACAATAATTTTCGTTGTTGTTTTTTGTATTTTTGATATTAAAACAGGAGTTGTTCCCAACAGGCTTAATTATATTCTGCTTGCTTTCGGTTTTCTGTCAAATCTGCTTTTGACAATAATTACAACTAACATTAAATTCATTTTATTCTCA
>NZ_JAFSNZ010000023.1 GCF_017447225.1 Methanobrevibacter sp.
ATCTCTCATTAATATTGTTATTTTATAATTACTTATTTTTCTCGTTATTTAATTGATTTTAATATTGTTGAAACTTCGATTTTGCTTAAAAAAATGTTTGAGGAATATTCATAAAATTACAACATTTCTGTTGACAGTCCCATAAATTCACTTAAAGAAAAGATTATATATAAAAATGAATAGAAAATATTACTAATATATAATCGGAGGGTAAATATGAAATTTGATAATATAGTTATTTTAGCAGTTATTATTGTAATAATTATATTAACAATGGGTGCATTTGTTTACACAAGCAGTACTGATGTTACAACGAACAATATTACTGATGTAAATGACACCTCAGATGATAATGGTACAGATTTACTTTCAATATTAACTGGAGATTCAAATAGTACTAGTTCCAGTTCATCAAGTCAAAGTTCATCATCAAGTTCAAGTTCCTCTTCAAGTTCTAGTTCTTCTTCAAGTTCTAGAAGCTCTAGTGGAAGCTCATATAGTGGTGGAAGTTCCTCTAGCGGCGGAAGTTCTTCAGGTGGTGGAAGTTCTTCAAGCAGTTCTTCAACACCAAGTACTGACTTTGATATAGTTGATCCGGAATAGACAAATTAATTTTTAAATTGGTCGGGATTTTTGAATAATTCAAAGTCCTGAACATATTCTTTACCCGTAATCATTGCAATTTCTGCTTTTTGCAGTTCACTGCCCAAATATGCAGCATGCTCCATACGGGTAACCAATTCTTTTTTTATTATTTCTTCATAAATTTCTTTAGCTGTTTTTCCGACTATGACTAAATCAGCCTTATTTTTCTTAAAATGAGTTGCGATAATCCTGCTTTCACTGACAGTAGTTCCATAATCAACATTTATTCTGAAACTGCCCGCCCTATCACGTACAAATTTTAACGGTTTTGAAAGTTTTGCTTGTGGAATGCCATCAAGTTCATTTTCTATAATATCATTCCTTTTGTGCTTATCCTTGAATGCAACCATGTTAATTCCCAAATCCTTAGGAATTGATTTTCTGTGTTTTGCAAGAAACATCATCTTTGAAGCTGTTGAAAGTTCATAGACACTTCCTCTGGTTTTTCCACTTTCTTCAGGAGTAAATAATATGCTGACGCCAAGCTCCATACCAATTCCTGCAAGAAGCACATTGACACCTCCGGAATCTGCGTCCATTAATTCTGTTACATTTCCAACACCAAAAAACATCGGGGCCTTGTTTACCTGATGGAAATCTCTGCATGCTATGATTGACTCGACAATACTTGCGCTGTTAACAGGATCTAAAATCAAATCAGCAACATATTTTAATCCGTCAGTATCCTTAATCAACTGATGCATTGCCTCAACACGTTCTTCTGGAGTTTTAGGAGAGATTCCTTCACTGAAATTAGTCGGAAGCAATACTGCAGGAATTCCTTTCTCCTTTAACAACGGTGCGACTTTAGATTGGTTTCCTAAATCAAGGCTTAAGACAAAATCAATGCCATGTTCAGCGGCAACCTTAATTTCATTGGTGTTTAGTGTGTCAATACTTAATGGCCTGTCTCCGACAATTGGCCTTAATGTTTCAATTAATTCCGGAACCTTGTCTGAAAAATCCTCTCCGGCAGCCATACCTATATCAATCATATCCGCTCCACAATCAACAAAGTATTGACATTTATTGATTAGTGCCTCTTTTGATAAAAATGGTGCATTAGCTATTTCAGCTAAAACTCTCATAGGAAAGTCTTCACCAACAGGAAGGTTCCCAATTCTAATGTTATTCGGTTTTTGAAGAAGCCTTTCTATATTTTCCTCATCATTTTCAAAGTCTTCAATTATTTTGAAAGCCTCTTTTCTTTTCTCTTCCTCAATCAATTTATCTGCAGGCTTATCTTCAGATAGCTGAATATTTTCCAGAAGATTTAAAACCATTGCCAAATCAGCACCATCTGTAGAACCTTTAAATGTTGGAATTCCAAGCTCTTTTGTGATTTCTCTGGTGCCTTTTTTGATTAGGCCCGGAACTAAAATTAAATCAATATCATCCATCTGATCTGCAAAATAAGTTTTTACTTCATTAATAATCATTCTAGGAGTTAAAAATGCTGCAACTTGAGTATCAGCAATATGAACAATGACATCTTCTGCTGAATCTTCAACGACACTTTTAATTAACGGATAAGCCAAATCACCAGTGATAATTAAAACTTTCATAATAACTCCTCAAGGTTATATTATTAAAGTTATATTATATTAAATCTTTGAAAAACAAAATATACTTTAAACATTATAAATAATCTAAAATCTTTTTAAAATTCCTTTATTTGATTAAAAAATAAATATTGAATAATTAACATTTAATAAAAGCACATTTAATAAAAATTTAAACAAAAATATTGTAAAATTAAATTATAACATAAGATTTATATATTTTGTAATTTATAATGATTATACATGATAAATATATGGAGGAAAAATTAATGATTGAAATTCGTTTTCATGGAAGAGGCGGACAAGGTGCTGTAACTGCTGCTGAAATTCTTGCAAAAGCAGCATTTAAAGACGGTAATTATTCCCAAGCTTTTCCATTCTTTGGAGTTGAACGTAGAGGAGCTCCAGTTATGGCTTTCACAAGAATTGATGATAAGCCAATTGATTTAAGATATCAAGTATATAATCCGGACTATGTTTTAGTTTTAGATGACGGATTATTGAATGTAGTAGATGTATTTTCAGGAATTAAAGACAATACTGAAGTTACCATTAACACCGAAAGTTTTGAGGGTAGCGGTGAACATGAAGTCTACAGTATTGATGCAACTGGAATTGCATTAGACATGTTAGGACGTAACATCGTAAATACTATTATTTTAGGATATTTTGCTAAAAAAACTCAAGCTGTAACTATTGATTCACTTCTTGAAGTGATTAGAGAAACATTCCCTGGCAAAGTTGGAGAGCTAAACGTAGAAGCTACTAAAAAAGCTTATGATATGGGATGAGAGTGATTATATGGTAAGTATAGGATGTGTAATTAAAACCCCAGGCAATAGTAGAAATAACAAAACTGGAAGCTGGAGAACATTTAAACCAATTTTAGATAAAGAAAAATGTATTGATTGTGATAATTGTATTCTCTTTTGTCCAGATGCTAGTGTAAACAAACAACATGATATCGATTACGATTACTGTAAAGGATGTGGAATTTGTGCCAACGAATGTCCTTCCGACGCAATCGAAATGGTAAAAGAATAAAGAGAGTGATTAAATGGTAAAAGAAGTAATGACCTCAAATAAAGCAGTTGCAGAAGCTGTTAGATTAGCAAAACCACAAGTTATTCCTGTTTATCCGATTACCCCGCAAACCACAATTTCAGAATACTTAGCACAATATGTTGCTGATGAAAAAATTGATGCTAAATATGTTAAAGTAGAATCTGAACACAGTGCAATAAGTGCTGCTGTTGGAGCAAGTGGTGCTGGAGTAAGAGTATTTACAGCAACATCTTCACAAGGATTAATGTTAATGCACGAAATTCTATATGCTGCAGCAGGTATGAGAACTCCATTCGTATTGGCTGATGCAAACAGAGCAATTTCTGCACCATTAAATATTTGGAACGATCAACAAGACTCAATTGCACAAAGAGATGCAGGATGGTTGCAAATTTATGTTGAAAATGCTCAAGAAGCATTAGATACAACTTTAATGGCTTACAAAGTATCAGAAAATCCTGATGTTTTACTTCCATCAATGGTATGTTTAGATGGATTTATTTTAACTCACACTGTCGAACCAGTTGAAATTCCAGATCAAGAAAGTGTAGATAAGTTCTTACCTCCATATGTGCCAGAACATGCATACCTTGATCCTAAAGAACCAATGTCCATAGGTAACTTTGCTGATCCAGATTATTATACTGAAGCAAGATATGCAATGGAAGTTGCAATGACTAAATCAATGGAAGTTATCGAAAAAACCTGCGAAGAATTCGCAGAAATCTTTGGAAGAAAATATGGTCTTGTTGAACCGTACAAAACAGAAGATGCTGAAATAATTTTCGTTGCAATGGGATCACTTTGCAGTACTATCAGAGTAATTGTAGACCAATTAAGAGAAAAAGGAGAAAAAGTTGGTTTACTTAAAATCAGAGCTTACAGACCATTCCCAGTTGAAGCAATTAAAGATGCGGTTAAAAACTGTGATAAAATAGCTGTAATTGATAAAAACTTCTCATTCGGAATCGGCGGAGCGCTCTATGCAGATATGAAAGTTAAAATCGATAAAGAGATTTACGGATTTATTGCAGGTTTAGGTGGAAGAGACATCACACCAGAATCCATAATCGAAGCATATGAAAAAACAAAAGTGCCAGAAAAAGATGTCACATGGATAGGACTTAAGGAGGAATAGATATGGTAGATATACCTGATAAAGATTTATTAGCACCAGGACACAGAGGCTGTGCTGGTTGTGGAGCATCAATTGGTGTAAAATTAGCTCTTAATGCTTTAGGCGAAAACACTGTAGCTATTTCTGCTACAGGTTGTCTTGAAGTAATGACTACCCCATATCCGGAAACTTCATGGGAAATTCCATTTATTCATGTAGCATTCGAAAACTCCGGTGCTGTAGCATCTGGTGTTGAAGCTGCATTAAGAATACAAGGAAAAGATGATGTTAATGTAGTTGCTTTCGGTGGTGACGGAGGAACTGTAGATATTGGTTTACAATCCCTTTCAGGAGCTATGGAAAGAGGACACAACATGACATACATCTGTTACGATAATGAAGCATATATGAATACAGGTATTCAAAGAAGTGGAGCAACTCCATTCGGTGCAACAACCACAACTTCACCTAAAGGTGTTGCAAGCTTCGGAGAAGACAAACCTAAAAAAGATATGCCTATGATTATGGCAGCGCACGGAATTCCATATGTGGCTACCGCATCAATCGCATATCCTGAAGATTATGTCAACAAAGTTAAAAAAGCAGCCGCTACAAAAGGCCCAGCTTACATACACTTACAACAACCATGTACAACAGGTTGGGGATATGACCCTTCCAGAACAATTGAAATGGGTAGATTAGCTGTAGAAACTGGATCTTGGATATTATATGAAATTGAAAATGGTGAATTCAATATTACTTTTACACCTGAAGAAAGAAAACCTGTAAAAGAATATTTATCACAACAAAAAAGATTCAGACACTTGGATGACGAAAAAGTCGAATTAATACAAAAATACGTCGATGCTCATTGTGATGAACTAGGATTATAGGAGGCAAACTATGGAAAAAATTTCCGTAAACAGCAATATGTGTGATGGCTGTCTCAACTGTGAAAATATGTGCGCATCCATTCATGCATCATCTAGAATAAAAATCATAGAACATGATTCCTCCTATTATGGTATTGTATGTCAGCACTGTGAAAGTGCGCCATGTATCAAAATCTGTCCGACTGATGCAATAAGCGACGAAAAAGTCGACACTGAAAAATGTATCGGTTGCGGATTATGTGTAATGGTTTGTCCGTTTGGTGCAATGACCTACACTGCAAGCATTGCTGAAAAATGTGACCTTTGTTCTGATAGGGAGGAAGGTCCTGCATGTATTAAAGCATGTACCAAAAGAGCTATTAGTGTTGTTGATCCGGCTAAAGTTAAAGCTAAAAATCAAGAAAAATATATCGCCAAACTTGCAGGATTGTATGAACCTGACAGTAAAAAAGGTGGAATTGTTCATGTAATTACAAGTCAGGCAAGAGCAAGACTTGTTTTAAATGAATAGGAAAATTCTATGAATTGTTTAAATTGTACAACTTGTGAAAGTGACTGTCAACTTAAAGAAGTTGACACACCTTCCTTATTTTGTATGAACTGCCAACCATCAGAAGCACCATGTTTAAAGAAATGCTCGAATAATGCCATTGAAGTATTGGGCGGAGCTATTACCATCAATGAGCAAAAATGCGATAAATGCAAACAATGTGAAGACGTTTGCCCGATTGGAGCTATCCACATCAACTAATTTTTTAACAATATTTATAATCCCTTAAAACAAAAAATAATATTGATTGAATTTTACAGGGTTGTTATTTTGATTACTAAAGAGGTTATTAGGGATAAAGTTTATGAACTGTACAAACAGGCAGTTATCGTTCTTGGTGATGATGTAAAAAAATCACTTGAAGATGCTCTTAAAGTTGAAGAACATGACTTGGCTAGGTTAAATATTGAAGCTATTTTGAAAAATATTGAACTTGCAGAAGAAAAAGGTATTCCGATGTGCCAAGATACAGGTCTGCCAGTTGTTTTTGTGAAACTTGGTAATGTTGAAGTGGAAAATCTTCGCGAAGGAATCGAAGAAGGTATCAGAAAAGCAACTAGCGATGTCCCAATCAGACCAAATATCGTCGATCCTTTAACTCGTGAAAATACAAACATCAATGTGGGAGACTATATACCTCCAATTGATATTGAACTGATAGATGAAGATTACCTTGAAATAACAATATTACCAAAAGGATTCGGCTCAGAAAATAATAATGCATTGAAAATGGCATTGCCTGCTGAAGGAATTGATGGAATCAAAGAATTTGTTGTGGAATCCGTTTTAAAAGCAAAAGGAAAACCATGTCCTCCAACAGTCGTTGGTGTTGGTATTGGAGGAACTTCTGATTTATGTTTGAAATTAGGTAAAAAGGCACTGCTTGGAAAAGTAGGTGAAAGAAATCCAGATCCTGAAATAGCCAAATTAGAAGAAGAAATTTTAGCTGAAATCAATGCATCAGGAATTGGACCAATGGGTCTTGGCGGAAAAACAACCACATTGGATGTAAAAATATTGAAAGCACATACCCATACAGCAGGTTTGCCTATTGGAGTCTGTATCCAGTGCTGGGCAGACAGACATGCAACCGGAAGAATATATGATGAATAGTGGCTTTATCAAGGAATACTGATGATTTTTGGACTTTCATATATTGCTGTAATATTTTTGATAATGCTTTTTGTTCCAAACATCATTTGGACAAAAAACAAACCCCAAAATTATGAAAAATATGCTGAAAATGAAAATAGAATATAATCCATCATAGAAAAAATCGGCCAAATCCTGGTTGTTTGTACATCACTGTTTTTTACTGATGAAAACACCAGAATAACATTATGGATAATTCTAGCATTCCTTTTTATGGCATTATATGAAATCTACTGGATAAGGTATTTTAAAAGCAAAAAGACATGTATTCCAATTTTTTAGGAATTCCCGTAGCTGGAGCAACACTGCCTGTTCTGGGATTTCTATTTTTAGGAATACATGGGAAAAATATCTTTTTAGTAATATCCTCATTAATATTAGCTATTGGACATATTGGAATACACTTATCCTATCAAAATAATTTGAATTAACCGAATCTCCCCGCAATATAATTTTCAGTCTTTTCACATTTAGGATTTGAAAAGATATCTTCAGTTCTTCCGTTTTCAACTAACACACCATCCAAAAAAAATGAAGTGTAATCAGAAATTCTGCGAGCTTGCTGCATATTATGAGTTACCAAAACAATCGTATACTCATCTTTCAACTCATTAATCAGCTCTTCAACTTTTAAAGTAGATAATGGGTCAAGTGCTGAGCACGGCTCGTCCATCAAAATGACTTCAGGACTGATTGCGATAGTTCTTGCAATGCATAATCTTTGCTGCTGGCCTCCGGATAACTTGAAAGCGGATTCATATAACTTGTCTTTAACCTCATCCAACAGACCAACAGAGTCCAAACTGTCCAGAACAGTATTTTTGATATATCCTGAATCTTCACATCCAGCAATCCTTAATCCATATGCCACATTATCGAAAATGGATTTTGCAAAAGGATTTGCTTTTTGAAAAACCATCCCAACTCTTTTTCTCAGGTTAACGACATCAATATCATCATCATAAATATTTTTACCGTCGAGCAGAATCTTTCCACTAGATTTAAAATTTTTTACCAAGTCATTCATGCGATTAATTGATTTAATGAATGTTGACTTTCCACATCCGGACGAGCCGATAATTGCATGAATGGAATTTCTTTTAATATTTAAGTTAATGTTATTCAGAATATGCTTATCGTCAAGATTCACATTAAAATCCTTTACAGTAATTTTCATTATAATCCCTCCATTTTATTTTGGTATCTGTTTAAACAATAATTGCTGAAAACTGTAATCACCAATACGATTATTATCAAAACTGAAGCTGTAGCATATGCATTATCAGCAGAAACTCCTTCACTAGCCAATATATACAAATGAAGAGGTAATGGTCTACCCGCATCAAAAATTGATAATGGAACCGTGAATGTGGAACCTACAACATACATAACCGCTGCTGCTTCTGAAATTGCCCTTGTCAATGCCAGAATTATTCCTGTAAAAATACCTGAAATTGCTGAAGGCAAAATTACTGAAGTTATTGCCTGTGACTTACATGCCCCCAATCCAAAGCTTGCTTCAATTAGTTCTTTTGGAACAGAATCGATGCTGATTTCCGATACCTGAAATATAGTTGGAACAGACATTATGGCCAGAACTACTGAAGCAGTAAACAATGACCAATCCAGCTTTAAAAACATTATTAAAAAGGCAAAACCGAACAGACCATAAATAATTGAAGGTATTGCAGACAATGTTTGGGAACAGAACCTCACAACCTTAACAAAAGTATTGCTTTTACAGTACTGTGTCATGTAGATTGCAGATCCGACTCCAACAGGAACGGCAATTAAAGCCGTCAAAACAAGCAAATACAAACTGGAGATTATCATTGGAAATATTCCGCCGGATTTTCCTGAATCAATTGGATTGGAAAATATGAACTCAAAGTCTATGAATGGAAGACCCTTAATTAGGATATATGAAACTATAACTAGAAGAATAGCCACTGTAATCATTCCAGATGATGTAAAAAATATTTTTTTCACTAAATCCATATTAACAACCCCATTTATGTTGAATACACATTGTTAAAGCCATCAGAACTACAATAATAACAAATAATATAACCCCGTTGACAAAGAGCATATTATAATGAATATCCATTGCATAACCCATTTCCAGAGCAATATTCGAGGTTAATGTCCTTGCAGAATCCAAAATGGAAGATGGTATCTGATTTACATTTCCGATAACCATCAAAACTGCCAATGTCTCACCGACTGCACGACCTAAACCCAAAATTATTCCGGTTAAAATTCCAGGCAATGCCGTAGGCAATATAATTTTAGAAATCGTCTGGAAATGAGTGGAACCCAAAGCAAATGATGCTTGCTTGTATTCAAAAGGAACATTTCTAATTGCATCTTGAGATAATGTAATTATCGTCGGCAAAATCATTATTGCTAGCACAATTGAAGCTGCCAAAACACTGAATCCGTCACCTCCAACAAAATCTCTTATTAATGGTATCAGAACAGTTAATCCAAAAAATCCATAAACTACGGAAGGAATTCCTGCCAGTGTTTGAATTATTGGTTTAAATAGATTTTTTATACTGATTGAAGATAACTCTTCAATATAAATGGCTGTGGTTAACGATAATGGTACAGCAAATACCAACGCCAGAAAACTCACTAATAATGAAGATACAATCATTGGAAGCATTCCGAATAAATTCAAATCAGGAATCCAACGCATATCCGTGAATATTCTTATTAATCCGAAATGAGTGAATGCCGGAATGGATTCATGCACTAGAAAAATTATTATTAATGAAATTATTACAAACAAGCATAATGTTATTGATAACAATCCTTTTTCGATGATTTTTTCATTCACTTTAAACACCTCTGATTATTTTATTCTCATCCAAAATATCCTCAGCATCACTGCTGTTAATCCAATTTATGAAATCCAAAGTTTCATTGCTGGGATCATCTTTTATAAGAAGCAAAAATGGTCTTTGAAGCAAGTATGATCCATTTGCAATTGATTCTTCTGTCGGATAAATTCCATCAATACCCAATGCTTTAATATCATCATCCAAATATGACAATGAAACTATCCCTATGGATGAAGTGTCCTGTTCAATAGCTTGTTTGATGGAACCCTGAGAATTAAAAACAATTGCATCGTTTAAAATTGGCGTTTGATTCATGACTATTGTTTTAAATGCATCCAAAGTACCGGAACCTTCTTCTCGAACAAAAACATTTATAGATTTATTTTCACCCCCCACCTGATTCCAATTAGTTATATTGCCGTTGAAAATACATTTAAGTTCCTCAGCAGACAAATCGCTAATATTATTTGAAGGATTAACGGCAACAACAATTCCCTCACGACCCAGTTCATATTCTGTAAAGCCATACTCATTATCCAACTCTTTTGAGCACATGCCAATATCTGCAATATCAGCATCGACACACTTGATAGCCATATTTGATCCACCACCTTGAACAGTTATATCTGTTTCAGAGCGATTTTTCTTATATTCCTCAACCAAATCTTCACAAACCGGCTGAATTGAAGAAGAACCTATAATATTAATCTCTTCAGAATTTGCATTGCCCTGAATTAACACCATAAGTCCTAAAGCTAAAATTAATGAGAATATAATATACTTCTTTTTCATTGCTCTCACCGTGTAATAGACTTATCATGATGAAGTATATAAACTTTACTTTTTGTGAAAGAAAGTTCTCAAAATAGGAACAATGAAATTTAAAAAAATAAAAGGGATTATTCCCTGAAAGTACGTGGAGTAGTTGGTCTAGGAATATTATCATGAAATTCAATAGCCACATCCCTAATCTCTACAGAAATATCACCAATACGTTCAAAAGCCTTAATTACTCTAAATAGATAAATGAAGTAATTTGAACGTTCTTTTTCATCAAAAGAATTTTCAGCCATTTGGGTTGCAATAAGATTAATAGCTTTAGACTGCAGAATGTGAATTGACTCTTCCAATTCCATAATATCCTCTTTTAGTTCTGTACGACCTTCTAAAAAAGCAAGCATGGATAAACGAAGCATTTTTTGAGCAGTTTTATACATTTTCTTTAGTTTTTTAAGAATTGACTCGTTTACTTCATAAATGTCATTAATGACAAACTTTGCAATATGGCCACAATAATCACCTATACGCTCCAAATCATATGCAACCTCATTATATAAAACAGATTTGGAGAATTCTGAATGCTGATTAATGCTGACAATAGTCTCGACAGATGTTCTGATCTTTTCCACCATGTTATTTGTAGCATAATCCATTTCCAAAGCCCTTTTAGCCTTTTCTTCATCATATTCCAAAATCGCATCAAATGAAGTTTCAAGTTGGGAATGGACATGTTTCTCCATATTGGCCAGCATATCATTGATTAAAACATTGCCCGCAACATCCCGAGGCATTGTGTATTCACCTAATGATTCAGCAACTGCTTCATAACTTTTTAAATCAATCATATATGCTCTTTTTATAGTCCCGTCCTTGATTAATGGTTGCATTAATTGAGTCACATACCTGCGGGAAATTCCAAAACGTTCTGCAATCTCATCCTGAGTTGAAGGATTTTCATATAGAATAAAATCCAAAATATCTTTTAAAGTTTTGTTTTTCTTTGCCATAGCAATCATTTTTTATAATCATCAAGTAAATCATTGGATTCAAATTGAAATCCGTCTATTGATTCATTTATTTTTCTTTTTGAACGATTAGTATTATTTCTATTATGTGAATAATTATTCCTAGGATGTTGTCTAGGAGGAGTTCTGCGGGATTTTCTGCGATTAACCTGTTTTAATTCCAAGTCATCTAAATTTCTGCTATTTTTTTTGCGATGAATATTTTTTAATTGCAAATCATCATAATCATTTTCATTGAAGTTTCTTCTTAAATTATTGAATTCCTTTTCAGATGCTCTTGCGGAAGATAAAATGTTATTAATAACATAAATCAGCAATAAAAATGCAATTAATGCCATTGGGAAATCCACATAATCAAAGATTACACTGAAAGTATGTGAAACAGTACTTCCACCATCTGAAAATCCTCTAGCTAAGAATATAAGTCCAATCAATAGAATTATAATACCGTCAGATTTTTTAACAAGGTCTCTTTTTAGTATAAATGGATAAACACTCATTACAATTAAGGAGAAACCTAAAACCCTATATAGATTATTTGAAGCTACTCCTTGAATTGATAAATAAATATTCAGGAATGCACTTGGTAAGAAACCCCATTCAGACAAGAATGCCAGTATCAATAAAAGCTGAATGATTAAAACAACAACTAAAGGAAATACATATGCTATATCCCATTCAAAATTTGTAGAAAATTTTGCATTAGTAACTGGTTTTTCTAAGGCTTCAGACAGTACATTATAAAGAACAGATGATAATACTGATCCAATAATAGTACCTGCAACACCTAAAACCGCAGTTGTCATAGCGACAAATGCTGAAATACATGCCACTAAAATAATTTTTGAATGATTCAAAATTATCACCTAAAAAAATTAATTGAATTAAATTGTAATAATACTATTTATTTTTTATATTTAAATATTTAATTATTAAGTTAATATTAGAATCAACAAATATTCCTTTAAAATACCAGAATAACTAAAATAAACGATAAAATTACAAAAATAGTTTTTAAAAGCCTTAGGGGGGATTCGAACCCCCGACTTCCACCTTACCAAGGTGGCGCTCTACCGGCTGAGCCACTAAGGCATAATCGAGAATACATAATAAAAAACATGAAAAAATACAGTGCAGGGGAAGGGATTCGAACCCTCGAAGGCCTATGCCAGAGGATCTTAAGTCCTCCCCCTTTGGCCGCTCGGGCACCCCTGCATACAGTATAAATGTTTGTTTTTATAATATATAAATGTTTGCACCAAATATGAATATAGATTAAAAAGGCAGCAAATAAGAATATTTAAAAAAACTATTTAAATATTAAGAAAGAAAATATTAAAATAAGTTATATGGAAAATTATTTTATAAAATAATTGAATCGTGGTGTATCACATTGATGATAATAGATATGGAAGAATGTGGAATATGCGAAGATTGCATTGACGTGTGCATGGAAGAAGCAATAACAAAAAAAGCATATAAAGTAATTATTGACCCTGACAAATGCGATTCATGTGGTGAATGTGTTGACGTTTGTCCTGTGGGTGCGATTTATGAAGAATGATCAGATATGAAAAAACGATTTACACTAGTTGATTATGCAATTATTATTTTAGTAATATGTGCAGTTGTATTTGCATTCATACACATCACGTCTGATGATGATTCAGCTAGAGAAAGTACATCTTATGACTCCTCAACATTGAACAAAATCGTTGAGAAATATTTAACTTATTATAGACAAGGATTTATTGTTGATACTACAATACACGGATTTAATTCAAGTGACGGAAAACCTGTTACGTTAGAAGGTAACATCAAATGGATGGACGATGACAGGGGAAGTAACGTAAAAGGCCTTGTTAACTGTAATGGAACAGATTATATTGTAGGACTTTATAATCACGTCCCGAATGCAGACATATACCTTGACAGCATGACCCTTGAAATGAATGGCGAGAAATATTCTAATCTAACAGAGATTAAAGTAAATCCTGAAAATATTACCTCCATTAATGATTTAATATCAGAACTTCCAGAAAATGCAACATACGAAATCACGACTACAATTTCTGTTGATTCCGTCGAAACGACAACATTCCAGGAAATAAACAATTTATTATTCCAAAACAATGAAAGAATTTCTGTTAAAGCTACAAATACAGGTTATACAGACCAAATAAGTATTATAAGAGCAACAGATACTGAATTATCTCAGGTTAGTCCAATCATCGGTGAATTTAATGGAATTACTGGCCAGATAACCATAAGACTTTACAATTGTAGTGATTCGGACATAGATACCATTGAAAACAATTTTGATGTTATCAATATTCAAAAATTTTAAGTTGTGTGATTTATGAGTTTCATTTATTCTAAATTAACATCTTTTTTAAATATAATAAGTGATGAATTTCATAAATCCTTTCTATTCACAACAATATTTTCTATTATTTCTTTTATAGAAAACCAATGGGTGAACAGTTTTTTTAAAAGTTTATATCCTAGTGAAAACTTTTTAAGTTTTATAAAGAAAAGCAATGTTTTGAAAAATCATATATTCAACCCGTTGGTCGTTCTTGTTGTTTTTGCTGCATTTCTGGCATTATCGCTGAATTCAGTTTCCATAAGTTTAGCTGAAAGTCTGATAATTGCATTCGTATTCTTTTTTATTGGTGCAACAATACTGCCAAGGTTTTTCTTAAACGATATGAAAAATGTCTTGGTGTTTGAAAGAAGAGATATCTATTCAATAGGATTTTGTTTAATTCTAATAAGTATTGTATTTTTCTTTATCAGCATAGCATCTGTTGGTGGAATTCCAATATTAAGGCCATCAATAAGGTATCTGTTAAAACCTGCATTTACAATGCCCGTATTTCTAATAATTCCTGGAACTTGCATATTGGCTAGCGTTTATCTGAAAGATTTTCAGGATAAACTAATCACCAGATCACAAGTTCGATTCAGATTCCTTTTACTTCTCGTAATTGATGTTGCTATTCTATTGACATTAGGCTATAGAACGCCGATTCTTGCGGCATTGCTTCTCTTAATAATCATTGCATACTATGGAGACATAATTGCCGTTTGGGAAGTCGTGCTTGGAGGAATGATAGGTGTTGGTGCAATAATTGGAATAGGATATTTCAGGTCAATCAATGAACTGACAGTCAGCAGCGCAATTGATCCTTTTTACACTCTTAAAAGCAGAGCTGACTTCACATTGCATGTTTTGAATCTGCTTGATGTTATTGGCGGAAACTTTGGTGTAACCCATGGCCAGATGATTGCAAGCTCAATTCCCGGAAGTGAACTTGGGCCTAGAATGCTTGTCGGTAAGTTGATTTCATGGAGAACCGAAGTTACAGTAACACCCACATTAATCGGACAGATGGTGGTTGATTTTGGAAAAGTGGGCGTTGCAGTTGAGATGTGTCTTTTAGGTTTCATATTGGGTATCGGTTTTAAAATAATGAAAAAAACTAAAAACTTCTTTTATATTGGATTATACGGATTGCTTTTGACCTATTCTATTTTAGGTGTTGAAACAGGAATTTTGGATATCCAGGTTTTATTTTATTTTGCAGTAGCTATTTTCATTTACATTACAATAATTTTAAAAAGTATTTTCAATTAGTAATACTAATTTTTAAATTTTTATACGTTCAGTAATACTTTTTTATTACTTTTTTTGAAAAAAAATGCATTAAAGTATTACTTTAAAAATCTTTATATAAGAAAAATCGTAAAAATGTTTAATGTCAAGATAAAATTAAGAAGTATTCATTAACAAATTGAATAAAACTCCCTAAAACTTGATATTAAATAAAATTAAGTATTACTTTAAAGCTAAAATTTCTAAAAAAAGTAATACAAATAGGAAAATGGAGGAAAAATAATGCATATACCTGACGGATTTATACCATTCTGGCAATGCGCTATATACTATGTGATTTTAATCGTAGCACTATACTTTGCCAGCAAATGGGCAAGAAATAACCTTGATGAAAAACGTATCCCTCTTTTAGCCGTTCTTGCAGCAGGTATCTTTGCTATAATGTCCATGAACATGCCAATTCCATTCGGAACAAGTGGGCACATGGTTGGTGGAGCATTAGTGGCAATAATATTCTGTGCACCCGAAGCAGCCGTACTCGTATTCACCGTTGTACTGATTATTCAAGCATTAGTATTTGGAGATGGAGGAATTACTGCACTTGGAGCAAACGTATTGAACATGGCAATTATCGGAGGATTTGTTGGTTTATACACCTTTAAAGCTTTAAAAGGAACTATCGGAATTTATGGAGCAAGTGGAGTTGCAGCATGGTTAGCAACAGTAATTGCAGCATTAGCATGTGCAATTGAAATGGCAATAGCAGGAACATTCCCATTAAGTATCGGAATCGCTTCAATGGTAACATACCACATATTCATTGGTATAATTGAAGCTGTATTGACAGTTATTGTGATAATGGCTTTAGAAAAATTCAGACCAGACCTTTTAGCTTGGAACAAAAACAAAATAGCGGAAGGAGGACAATAACATGGAACAACGTGATAAAACATTAATAATAGTTGCAGTAGTAATTTGTGTTATAATAAGTTGTCTTTCCCCATTCATCGCATCAGGCGATCCAGACGGATTAGAAAAATCAGCTGAAGATTCAGGAGTTCCTGAAGACGTAGCAACCGAAGTATTCGCTTCACCATTCCCCGACTATTCATACGAACCTCTTGAATCAATTGGTGAAGTTGGCGTGCTCATATTAGGTGCGCTGCTGACACTTGTCTGCGGATTTGCTGTCGGCGAAATAGTGAAAAGAAGAAGTTAAGTGAAATTGTAAAAAGAGGAAGTTTATTTAACTTCTATCTTTTTATACTATTTTTTATATAATAATTATTACTTAAAATAATAAATTTTTTTAGAGAAATATTATGGCAGATATCACGAAAGCATTGAATTTGGACGAATTGGCATCAAAAGACAGCCCAATCCATAATTTGGATGGGAGAATTAAGCTTATATCTGCTATTCTGATTATTGTTATAGCTGCTTTTTCAAATAATCTGTTTATACCTATTGTTTTAGAAGTATTTTTATTAATAGTGATATATATTGCAAAATTATCTTATTTTGATTCATTTAAACGAATTGCATTATTACTTCCGTTTGGTGGAGCAATCATAATATTTCAGCCATTCATCCATCCGGGAAACATTTTATGGAGCTATTCATGGATTACAGTAACCGATGTCGGACTGAATTGGGCGATTTTATTGCTTGTTAGAATGATAGTTTCCCTGACTTCAATTGTAATATTATCTTCCACAAGCCCGATGCAGCAGATAGTTGCATCATTCAGAAGACTGAAAATGCCGAAAGACCTTGCAATGATTTTAAGCATAATGGTAAGATTTTTATTCGTATTTATCGATGAACTGGCTGCAATCAGAAAATCTCAAAAATCCAGGAATTTTCATATCCATTCAAAGTTAACACCATACAAATGGAGAGTGAAACAGGTTGGTTATTCAATTGCCATGATGTTTGTTAAGTCATATGAACAAGGTGAACGAGTTTACAAAAGTATGATCAGTCGTGGCTATTCAGACAAGTCAGATTTATTTAATGAAAAGAAATCATTGGAAAAGTTCGACTACATATACATTGTCACAATAATTTTATTAATTATAATTATCGAAATTGTTTTAATTAAATATGCGAATCAGTTAGGATACCTTGGAGAGAACTTATCAATAAATTAATGAGGCTGGAATTAAAATGAGCGAAGTACATCTTTCAACTAAAAACTTAGATTACACATACCCTGACGGAACCCATGCATTGAAAAACATCAACATGGAAATCTACAAAGGTCAAAAGGTTGCAATAATGGGACCGAATGGTGCAGGAAAGTCCACATTGTTTTCTCATTTCAACGGACTGACCGAACCGACCTCAGGACACATTGAAATAGATGGAAAACCTATAAAATATGATAGAGATACTCTTCTTGAAGTCAGACAGAAGGTCGGAATAGTATTTCAGGATCCCAATGACCAGCTATTTGCACCGACAGTTAAGGAAGATGTTGCTTTCGGCCCAATGAATTTGGGTTTAAGTTATGAAGAAGTGGAAAAACGTGTTGATGAAGCCTTAAAGATGGTGGGAATGGAAAAATTCAAGGATAAAACACCCCACCATTTAAGCGGAGGTCAGCAGAAAAGGGTAGCTATTGCCGGAATTATAGCAATGAGACCCGAAATCATGATACTTGATGAGCCTACTGCAGGCTTGGATCCGGAAGGTGTCGAAAAGGTATTGAATATATTAGATAATTTAAATAAAGAAGGAATGAGTATTGTAATATCTTCACATGATATAGAAATGGTAAACGAATTTGCCGAAAAGATATTTGTTTTAAATGAAGGAGAAATACTTAAAAGTGGAGACAAACATGATATATTTTCCAACAAGGAATTATTGAAAAAGGCTCATTTAAAAGCACCGATAACGACTGAAATATTATATAAACTTAAGGAAAAAGGATATTCTGTTGATACAACAAAAATTAGTATAAATGAAGTGGTTGAAGAAATATTAAAAATGAAAAAAGATTAATTGACAGATTTACGTTTTTTGAATCTGTCTTTAAGTTTAGTGATGAACTCAAATTCATCATCAAGTTCCGGAGAGTTTGCAAATCCACAGTTCGGACAATGAATACTGTTGCAACCATGTTTACCGCAGCTGGAACATCCCCTATCCTCCAACGTAGTTTCATCAAACTCGAAACCACACATACGACATTTCATAATAACACCGTTATTTTAATAAATTAAAAAATAAAAGAAAAATTGAAGCTATTCTACTTCAATATTTTCAGCTTCTTCTTTACGAAGACAAACATCATAACCTTTAATACTCATTTCAATAGGATCTCCCAAAGTAGCTACTTTTTTAACTTGAATTTTAGCTCCTTTAACAAAACCCATACCTAATAAGTGTCTTCTTAAATCAATATCTCCAGTATCATGGTATTTTACTAAAGTTACTGTTTCACCAGGTTTTGCATCTTTTAATGTTTTCATTTTATCACCAATCAATAAATATTAAAATAATTTTTAGGTATACATAACTTTGTATTAACTATTATATAAATATTTAGTTAAGCCAAAAAATTAATGATAATTAGAAAAATCTAATCATCATAATTTAAGATTTTATGTACATTAAATATTTTTCACCTATGCAAATCCAGCTAAAGCACCAATATTGAATATCAAGAATGAAACAATATATGCAGTTACTAAAGTGATAGCACACATGGTTAATGCCCATTTGTAACTGTTGGTTTCCTGTTTGATTGCACCGATAGCTGCGAAACATGGAGTGTATAATAATGTAAATGCCATGAATGAGAATGCAGACAATGGAGTGAATGTTTCTTGTACTAATGAAGTAATTCCATCTTCATCATCTTCTTCCATACCAGCTAAAGTACCGAAGGTTGCAACTACAACTTCTTTAGCAGCTAAACCAGCGATAATAGCTACAGCAGCTTGCCAGAATCCAAATCCTAATGGAGCGAATATTGGAGCAATTACATTACCGATCATACCTAAAACACTGTCAGCAGATCCGTATTCTACACCTAATGGGAAGATACTTAAAGCCCATAATACGATTGAACAAGCAAGAATGATAGTACCTGCTTTTCTTAAGAATCCTTTTACTTTTTCCCAAGTGTGTAATAATACACCTTTTACGGATGGTACTTTATATGTTGGAAGTTCCATAACGAATGGAGTGGACATTCCTTTAAACATAGTTCTTTTAAGAATACCTGCAACAATAAGAGCAACTACAATACCTAATAAGTAGATTGCGAGTAAAACAGTACCTTCGTTTTCAGCAAAGAATGCTGCGGTAAAAATAGCATAAATTGGTAATCTTGCAGTACATGACATGAATGGAACAAGCATCATAGCAAGCATACGGTCCCCTTCATTTTCCATAGTTCTGGTAGCCATAATAGCAGGCACACCACAACCGAATCCTAAAATCATAGGAATGAATGCTTTTCCGTGAAGACCCACTAATTTGTGCATAACTTTATCCAAAGTAAATGCAGCTCTTGCAAGGTAACCACAGTCTTCTAAAATACTTAAGAATAAGAACATTAGAATAATAATTGGCAAGAAAGTAAGAACTCCACCTACTCCTCCAATGATACCGTCACAGATAAAGGAAGCGAGGTATTCGTTAGGGATAAATGCAGCAACTGCTTCTGCAATCATACCGAATAATTCGTCAATCATATCTTGGAAAGGCGCTCCAATTGTAAATGTTAACTGGAACAATAGCCACATGATAACAATAAATATGATAGGTGCTAAAATTCTGTTTGTAACAATTTTATCAATTTTGTCAGTTGTTGTTTCTTTTTCAACAGCTGGTTTTTTAACAGCTTCAGCTACTAAACCGTCAATAAATGCATATCTTGCGTTTGCAATAACCTCTTCTGCACCTTCAGAGTAAATGTCAATAAGGTGTTTGCTGACTTTGTCAACTTCCATCATGATTTTGGAACTCATGCTGGATTGCTGAACTTTTTCTATAACAATTGAATCTTTTTCTAATAACTTAATTGCAGTCCAAACTGAAGGAACATCAAGTAAAGATTTATCCTGTTCTATAATTGATTGAAGATCACCCAGATGTTCTCTTAATTCATCACCATATGATAATTTAGCACTAGAGTCAATAGGTTTTGCAGCAGCATTTTCAACGGTTGTTAATAATTCGTCAAAACCATCTTTGGTTTTCGCATTAACTTCCACTACTGGGAAACCTAATAATTCACTCATTAATTTAATATCAATGATGTGATCTTTTTTCTTAGCAAAATCATTCATGTTGAGTGCCATTACTAAATTAGCACCTAATTCCATCATTTGAACTGTTAAGTACAAATTACGTTCCAAATTAGCCGCATCAACTACATTAATTATTACATCTGAGTCGTCATCTACAATGAAATCTCTTGAAACAATTTCTTCCATAGAATGAGCACTTAATGCATAATTTCCCGGTAAATCGACAACATCATATTCGTAGTCACCATGTTTGAAACTACCTTCTGCCCTTTCAACGGTTTTTCCAGGCCAGTTACCTACATGTTGGCGCATACCAGTTAATTGATTGAATACTGTAGTTTTACCCACGTTTGGGTTACCAGCTAATCCTACAATTAATTCTTTCATTAACCATTCTCCCATTTTTATTGAATTAAATAGAGAAAATTTATTAAGATACAGAGATCTTAATAAACATCACCCTTTTTTGAAAAAAATCATCTTAGTTTAAGTTTCTACCAACTTCAAAATTCAAAGATTAGGCTAACCTAAACATATTATAAAGTTTTATTTTTATTCTATTTAAATGTTTAGGCATACCAAAACAAAATTAATATTTAGGTATGCCTAAAAAAATAGGAAATTTTATAAGTAAATACATAGTATATATTAATCAAGGTAATGAACTTACCAAAAAAATATACACTCCAAAGATTTTAAAAAATCCATATATTTTTCCTCAAGAAAGAAGTTTGATCCCACATTAAACTTCTTTAACTTTTTTTAAAATTTAGGTTTACCTAAAAAAATGAAAAGCTTTATATATAATAACAAACTACATTATAACTAGTGATGAAAATTAGGTACGCCTAAATATCTAATTTGATATTACTAATGTGTTGTTGTTTAAAACGACATTACTACACTCCGATTGTTATTAAATTAGTTTAACTCTCTTTTCTAATTTAATAAAAAACATATAACTACTCTCACGAAATTAAATATGTCTAACATATTTAATTTCACCTATTTACTAATTTTTAGTTACACCAAAATTTTTATATAATGAAAAATCAGAATATAATAATTAAAAGATAGGTGATTTAAATGGCGACAAAAAATAAACCAAAATGCTGTGAATCCGCAGCAAATGAGACAAATACTGTAAAAAGAATTTTTAAAAAAATCTGGACATTTTTCTTTGGATGTAATTGTCATTAACTAATACAATACACCCAACTATTTTTTTATTAAAAACACCCTAACCTCACAAAAATCCTTTTAATTCATTAAAAAAAGCCAATTTTTAAATAATAATAAATGAATAAATTTTATTAAATATCAAATTGTGTAGGTAATGGACATGGATAGGAGAAAAAAAATAATTATTGCAATAATTATCGTTATCCTAATAGGAATAATAACAATTATTGCAGGAGCTCTTTTTATCAATAATGGGGGAGACTTATCTTCAGGTGAAAGCCACATTTTAGTCTGTGCAATAGATGAAAGTGAAAAACGACCTGGAATGGGTGCTTGTGACATGGCATTCATTGTTTATATGAAAGACGGAGAAATACAAAATTATACTGCAATTTATCCGCATGGAATGACACATCCAAATGCATCAGAACCATTAGAGGCACAGGCCCAGGGAGCGGGATCAAAATTATTACTGCATGATTCGTTCTGGTATAAAGACAATGAAGAATCAATGAAATTCGCTAAAGAAATCGTAGAATATCAGACCCAGATACCAATTGATGCTGTTGTAGCAATCAATAGCGAAGGATTGGATGCGATACTTGATGTCGCATCACCATTAAATATTAACGGGACATATGTTAATGCTAGCGGTATTGACATTATCCGTGAAGAACAGTCAAGCGGTGGAGAGTCAAGAGGAGATGCTGTTATAGATATTGTAAGGGCAGCTGCCGAATCTGCAACTAACCCTGATAAGAAAACAGCAATGGTTAATGTGGCTCTTGAACAATATTCAAAAGGAAATATTGTGATGACCCCACAAGGATCATTTATCGGACTTTTAGCATCAAAAGGTATTGAAAACATATTATAACAAAAAACCTAATTTAATAGATTTTTCTATTAAATTTTAGGTTCTAATTTTTTTATTAAAACACCCATAAATACCACAATCATCGGGAAAAGACCAACATACATGACCATTACAATATTAGAAGGCAATATATCGCCCATTACAGTAGATGCTGCCATCAGCATTATCAGCAATATGACCGGAGCCAGAATAGCAATGAATGTATAAATCAGTATGAATGAATTCAGTCTCTGAGAATAATCTTTCAGTTTTACATGCATGTCAAATGAAATGTCTGCCGCAATAATTTCCAGGCTATTAGCCAGATTACCTCCAACACGCAATGTTCCGACAATCTGCTGAACACATCTAGAAAGACCTTCGGAATCAACACGGTCAGACATTTCCATAAGAGCATTTTCAGTTGACTGACCATAACGGACTTCCTCCAAAACTCTCGTCAATTCATCCGAAAATGAACCATAATCTGCATTAGCAACAGTCATTAATGTATCGTGCAGTCCTTTTCCGGACTTTAATTCTATACCCATATGACGCAAAGCGTAAGGCAATTCCTGATTCAAATCAGTGTAAATCCTTTTCTGTTTGATTTGAGGATAAATCACTAGAAAAAGATAGAACATCACCATCATTATAAGAAAGATTGCTGAAATTTCAAAACCCAAAATTAGGAATAATCCAAGAGATATTACAATTAGAAGAATAATGCCTGTCCTTGATGAAAAATTCTCAATGAAAAATCTTCTAAATTCCTGAAACCTTTCATCATCTCTTTTTACATTTTCTGAAGGATTGAAATTAAACATATTGGATTCTACTTTTTCATTTGATTTGAATGATGGAAATTTGAAATTCATTATTAAATCATAAATTATGAAAAATAGATTTCCAACACCAATAAACAGTTTATCAAACATCAAACCACTATCCATTTAGAATTATTTGATTCAGCACCTTTTGGGGATTGGAATAATATGATTCAATCACCGCATTAACCGCACTGACTGATCTGATATTGTTATTTAGCATGTGTTCCAGCACAAGCTGTCGATTGCCAATTTCCTTATATAAATCATTTAATGTCCTACCACTTAATTTGGCTATTTCAGATAATGTTCTTGAAGCAATGCTTACATTTTCAATCTTATCGGTTTCAGGATTCCATTCAAATATCTTATTTAACTGGACAGTGCCCTCCTCAATACCAACAACCTCTGCAACTTCACTGATGCGCCTATAAGAGACACCATCGGGCTTATATATCCTATTTTGCATTACGATAAAATCAATAGCTGTAATCATTATTTCAGGAACTGACATCGGTTCATTGGTCAGTCTGGTTATGGTTTCTCTTGCATCATTTGAGTGCAAAGTTCCAAAGCCAGAATGACCTGTGTTTAATGCAGTAAATAATGTAATGGCTTCATCAGCCCTAACTTCGCCAACAATTATCCTGTCCGGCCTTTGCCTAAGTGAATTTTTAACCAGATCATTCATCGTAAGTTCACCGCGATTTTCCGTGTTTGATGGTCTTGTCTCCATTCTGATGACATGTTCATGAGGAATTTGCAGTTCCAAAGTATCCTCTATTGTTATGATTCTTTCTTTGGGGTTGATTAATGATGTTAATGCATTCAATGTCGTTGTTTTGCCCGAACTTGTTCCTCCGGAAATTATTGCATTAGCAGATTTGACACCCAAACCGTCAAAGCATAACCAGAAGAATGCCGCCAGCTCTACAGAAATGGTCTTATAATTAATCAAATCAATAATTGTGAAGGGATCTTTTTTGAATTTACGGATGGTTAGGGAAGGACCATCAGCAGATACCGGAGGAATGGTTGCATTGATTCTTGAGCCATCCATCAATCTGCCGTCAAGAATTGGAGATTCCTGATCGATTCTCCTATTGATTTGCCTTGCCATCAGGTCAATCAGGTCAGTTAATTCCTCCTCGTTTTTATAAACAATATTTGTTTTCATCATCCCATACTTTCTGTGATAGACAAAAACCGGCTTATTTATTCCGATAATCATTATCTCCTCCAAATCATCATCATGAATCAGCGGATCAATTTGGCCATAACCTACAATATCCTGCAATAGCTTTCGGGACAAGGAATCAATATAATCCCTGGAAATATTTCCTGATTCAAAGGACAGTCTTGTGAATAAAAAATTTTTGATATCGTTGAATAATTTAGCTTCATTTAACTGAAAGTCCTGGCCACTGGATATTGCCAAATCAACAAGGTTTTCTCGAATTTCCGCTAAAAGCACCTTTTCTTCAGGAGTATACTTCTGTTTGAATACTTCATATATTGGAATTGAGCTATTACTGTCTTTTAATATGTTCATTATTATCACCTTTTTACAAAATTTTTCGTAAGAATAGTATTTGTAATACTTATTAATAAATTTTTATTACGAGTGAAATTATAATTATAAAGTCAAATCAATATTAAAATATGAGTAGAAAATGCAGTTGTGGTGAAAATTGTATAACGACTTTTGGAAATTTAGATGAAAAAATCGAAAAATTAAACGAATGCAGTAACTGCGAAGACATTCAAATAAAAAAATTCAGCCCGTTAAAAGATTTAATCGATTTGGAAATCCTTGATGGAAATTATAAAAAATGCAGTTGCGGAAAAAGACCGTTGGATATAGTAATGAGCCATATTCTAAAGATAATGATTGAGGAAGAAATAGTGCCTGAGAATGCTACATTAAGAAGAAACAGCCCTGTGCCGTTAAGTGAATTCTATTACAGCAGTTTAAACCCACAATTTATTAACGAATCCGCATTAATACTACTCCACCCAGAGTTTACAGATAAAGTTGCATCACGATTAATTGAAGAAGTACCTGAAGTTAAAGGAGTTCTCAAAGGAAGTCCTCAGGAAACTGTAGGGCAGCTAAACAGAAACAGCCCCATTAACCATTTCGAATTATTAGCTGGTTGTGACATGCAGACAAATGTTATGAGAACACTGATAAACGACAAGATAATAATCAACAAGAATCAGAGCAAACACCACATAGAGGTTGCAACAACCACAGAAGGAAAACTAATCAAACTGCACAACTATCTGAGAAATAATGAAATCAAAAAAGGAACTGCAATCGATGCAATGTGCGGAAGTGGCGCAATAGGAATATACCTGTTGAAATATGGCTTTGAAAAGGTAATATTCAATGACATTTATCCTCAGGCTATTGAAAACTTAAAAGAAAATCTGGAAGTTAATGGAATTGATGAAAACTATGAGATATATAATGAAGCTTTTGAAGACTTGAAAACTCAAAAAGTTGATTTATGTGTGATAGATGCATTTCCAAGTGATGATGCTTCAGAGATAATAAAAAAAGCGGAACAAATTGCAGATAATGTGTTGATTATCTAATCTTTGCTTAAAAAAATAAAAAAGAAGAAGTTATTTTAAAATAATCTTTCAGGATTATTTAGATAATCTTCCACATTTTCATAAAACAGCTTAAAATGCCATCCAAATATAAACACATGACTGGCCGTTAGTGAAATAGGTATTTTTCCATCAACCATTTTTCCCCAACTAATCACAGGCATTATTTGATTGGAACTTGCAATAATATTTGTCATTGAGTCGAAATCTATCCATGGAATGCAAGACAAGTTTGCTATTGGACATTCATCCCTTTTCATTGGTTCGACAATAAATTGATTTTCTTCAATGTTTGCCTTTTTATTTTCAACATAATTACTCCATTCATAAATATTTTCAAATTTGGATGGTGGAACTATTTCAATTTCACGAATTGTATGATCATTCTGCATTATAGGGCTAACTGCATTTATATGTTCATATTCAATGACAGCATTATCTTTGATTCTTAATTTAAATTCAGGTATTTCATTAATTACCTCCAAAATACATGCTGTTGTTAAGTTAAAAAAAGGAATTTTTTCCTTTTTAGCCATTTCATAAGTTTTATCTACGTTAACCCGAACAGTCATTGAATAACGTGATGTTAAAAAATCACTGAACGGCAATTCTTCAACTTTAATATCTGTAACTTTATAGTTCATGCTTTCACCATTTTCCCAAGATAATTATTTGCATATACAATAGCTATTAATCCTCCAATTGTATATCCCAACAAAATTCCAAACCATACTCCAGTTATTCCCCATTTTAGAACTATTCCGAACAATATTGCAAATGCAGTCGCACATATTGCTTCTCTTATAACAGTAAATATTAAGGAATGTGTTCCTTTTCCAAGACCTTGGAATACATATGTAGATACAATACCGCCAGGAAAAACTATAAAGAACCATGCAAAGATATGGAAAAATTCAACAGTAGGATTTAATAATCTTGAACTTGCACCATATGCGAATATGTATGATATTTGTGGTGCAAATGCTAAAAAGATTACGAGTGCTATTATCCCAAGCAATGTTGCCAGTTTCATTGAATAATTATAAGCTATTTTCATATTTCTGAAATTCTTTGCACCATAATTTGCTGCTACAATCGATATTAACGCTGTGGATATTGCCATCATAGGTTCAGTTGCTAAAGTAACCATTCTCCATCCATTTTCAAATACTGCAACAGAATCTGTATTTGAAACTGCAAGAATGATGAGATGCATAATTGCAGTGATGCATGTTATGAAAATCATTTCACAAATTGATGGAATAGCTACTTTTAACATGTCTTTCATAATAAAAGATTCGTAATTGAAGTTAGATAAGGTCGGATTCAGAAAAGTGTCCTTTTTAATATAAATCCAATAAATAATTATTGTTAGAACTATGGCTAAAGACATTATTGTTGACAAAGCTGCCCCAAACATTTTTAAATCCAACATGTAGATAAAAATAGGATCCAGCACCATGTTTAGTATCGCACATAGCACCATCACATACATAGTTCTTTTTGTGTCACCTTCGGATCTTAAAAGCCCATACAATGCATTAGGCATTACAACAAAGAGGCTTGCAACAAAGTATATATGGCCATATTCAAGTGCATATCCAAGACTGTCTCCTCTCGCACCCATTAACATCAATAATTCTTTAGCAAATACTGAAAATATAATTGTGACGATGAGTGAAAAGATTAAAGACAATATCACTCCATGAGCTGCGGAGTTATCTGATAGTTTATCGTTTTTCTCCCCAATGTATTTTGAAACAACTGATGTTATTCCAGCACCAATACTTGTTCCTATGCTTATGATTAAAAATTCTAGTGGTATTACAAATCCAACTGCTGCAAGCTGGTCTGCACCAAGTCCCGCTACCCAAAATGAATCAATGATATTATATAATGAAATTACCATCATGGAAAGCATTAATGGTATAGATAATTTTAAAACTGCTTTCTTAGGGTTTCCCCTCAATAAATTTACTCCTTGTGTTTCATGTTTGTTAATAGAATCTCCCATAAGATTAATCTCCTAAAAATTATTTAGTTTAAATTTTGAAAACTATCCATAGCAGTAGCTAAAAACACTACTTTACCAAAAAAATCAGATAGTTTTTGGTCTTAAAAAAAGTCTTTATAATCCTGGGGATGCCACTACACAAATACACATAATAATTACTATGTTTAAAGCAGTATTTAAAAATAATTAAAAAATAAAAAGAAGATGTTATTTTTCTGCAAGAGTCCAATAACATCTTTTTGGTGAAACAATTGTTTCATCCTTTTTTAATTCTTTCATAATTTTGTCAACTTCCTTTTTCTCAACACCGGAAATTTCACTGACTTTAGTTGCATTTAACGGATCTTCAGAATTTCTGAATGCTTCAATTACTTTTTCTTTGTTATCCATAATATCACTACAAATATTTTTTCAATTGGAAGTAAATAACTTTTGTTAATTCAATAGAAAAATTATAATCTAAATAAACATCTGCATGTAGATAACAATAGCAGGGATAATCAAAACACCCATTAGATGAGACTTACCGACACCAAGATAATGGGGCAACATCCCCATTGCAGTTGATGTAATCAAAGCCAGCATCATGTAAGCGAGTGGTGCTTGATAATAGAATATAAAGATAAATAAAATTACTATCTGAAGCAGAATAACACTAATAGATAATCTTTTATAATCCACATTAGCCATTAATCCAGAAAAGGAATCACCTAATTTTAATGCCAAAACCAAAGATACGGAAACCGCCAGAAGAGAAGCGAAAATATAAATCAATAAATGATTTAAAGTCATATCCGAGATTAGATAGGACATGTATACTGCAATACCGCTTCTAGGATTACCAATAATGTATATTGCCATTAATGAAAATAGACAATCAGAAATATTCAATCCAGACGTTGCAAGCAGGAAATTTACCGTATCATCATCGTCATTATCGCTAGCCCCACTTGCAGCCTGGGCAATTACAGTTCCCTGAGCAGGACCGAAACCCGGTAAGAAACCCAAAATCGCACCAGTTATTCCTCCGGCAAAAATGCTTTTAAACTTATTGAAATCAATGTTTAAATCATAAAATGAATTTTGATGCGGAAGTGTTGAATTATCATTCAGACTGAATAGTATGGTACTGATTCCAAATAATCCCGAAAAAGTGCACATTAATGTTACTCCAGAAGAAATGGGTGTTTGAAAAATTGTCCAGCCAAGAATTCCCGAAAGTACAAAGAGAAGCAGTGACCATAAAAAATCTCTGTGATTGCTTGTCAAACTATATGTTAAATAAATTGAAGCAAAAAGCAAAATCATCCATGTGAATGGTTTTGATACATCATGCAGGACAGGTAAAAGAATGTTGAATAACGGAAGCATTAGAATTGTTACAATAATTGCTCCAAAACCTCCGACACAGACAATGCGGATTACTTCTTTTGCACGACCCTGCAATACCATCCTATGGCCCGGAAGTATTGATGTTACAGTTCCTTCCTCGGGAACTCCCAAAAGCATTGAAGGAACAAATTCAATTAGCGCATGAGCTATTGACATTGCAACCATCAATACGCAGAGAAATTCCGGACTTAAAAAGGACAGTAAAAAAGTTGATGAAGCAAAGATAATTGCTCCTGCAGTATTTACATGAATGCCCGGAATCATGCCGGTTGTTGTACCTATTAAAATTCCTATAAAACATGCAATTACTAACTCAAACATGAATATTTAGTAAGTTAAAGTACTTTTTAAAGCTTGTTGAAGCCACTGCGGAAAATTGTTTTGAGTTAATAACAGTTATATATAGATACTCACAAAGTATATACACTAATTAACTGGTGATGAAAAATGATAACCTGTTCAGTGTGAGGTGCGTTGAATGACCCGTCAAATGCCGTGTGTGAAGAATACGGATCCAACTTAATTGATGAAATGGAATTGAAATATTTATATGATGATGACTAAATCATCATCTTTAAAATTTTTTTCTATTGAAAATCAGTGATTTCATGGATAAATTAGATAATAAGCTTAATACTTCTTCACGGGACAAATCCAACTCATCACAAATCATATTGTCCCATTCAATTTCTTTTTCTTCCAGAAACTTTGCAGTTTCCAATCCTTTTTGAGTTAATGTAGTGATATATTCCCTTTTGTTATTTGGATTGATTTCACGTTTGATTAATCCTTTCTTTTCAAATTCGGAAAATGCTCTTGATACACCACTGCGGTTCATGAAACATGCTTTTGCAATGTCGGATTGGTTTACATTAGGTTCAAAGTAAAGTAGCATGAACATATAATACTGAGAATAAGTTATTTCTGTTTCTTTTTTAAGAAACTGTTTTAAATAATAATCGTGAGTTTCCTTAAGTGAAATCAAATGATTTAAAATAAATGGTGAGTTATTTATAATATCTTCATAATTCTTCATATTACCACAATTAATAATATGAATATTCCCATATATAAATGTTGCTTAATGCAACAATTAATGTCTAAAATAAAAAAAAGAAAAAATGTTTTGAAAGATTTACATTAATCTTCCTACACCAGTAATCTCAATACTGGCAACACCTTCAATAGCTGAAACCATTTCTTCAACAGGTTCAGATCCGCCTTCACCATCTTCGGTGATGAAGTTTAAGATAATAGCTACTAAACCGAATGCAATTGGTTCTTCAGCAATTTCGTGAATTTTAGCGCCTTCAGGCATTGAACTTTCAATAGTTGCTTTAATAGCCTCTAAGTCTTCTTCCGGACTTTCAGGCATGATTTTCATAGTGGTTAAAACTTCACCCATCTTAATTCCTCCATAAATCTAAGGACCTTCGAATCCGCATTCGCATTTGTAAGCGTGACCAAAGGTACGGCATTTTTCACATCTTGCAATTTTTGCTCCGCATTCTGGACATTCGAATTCTACGAACGGACCAGTTAATGGGATTTCTTGTTTACATGAAATACATTCTACTTCTTTCATCTAATCACCTATTATTAGTGTGTAATCGAAATTGTAATCATTTATATTATCATCAATAAGAGATAAAACCCTTTCAGGATACATTCCATTTACAACATAACAATTAGTCCCGAATTCAATCAAAAGAGAAGGCAACATTATATCAATTGATGATTCTTCAAAAGTTAGTAGTTTTTTCGCATCAATTTTACTAATGAATTTGGAACCTTCTTCACTAGGTTCTCGGGTATATATACCATTTACATTTGTTACTATTAAAAGGTTTGCATTTAAACAGTGGGAAACATAAGCTGCAATCGAATCGGATGTGACATCCCATGAACATTCAAAAGGATCTTCTTTTCTTAAAAAATCAGATACGACAAAAATCGGTGTGAAACCATCATCAGATATTGTTAACGCATCTTCAATGGTAAAAGCCAATTTTGCTGATGAAACCTTATCATTTACAAGTTTTGCAATGATATCCATACAATCAATAGCAGTGAAATGAGTAACTTCCTCAGAAAAGTTTTGAGAGGAGTCATATTTACGAATGAGATTTGCAAATTCTCCCCCACCAAGAATAATGAGCGAATCAGTATTTTCCAGCTTTTGAGCTAATCTTATTGCATAATCTGGAAATAGACTTCCCCCAATTTTTACAACCTGTTTTATGATAATAATCACACCCATGTTTAATTGAAAATAGCCATCATTAAATTAATAGTTATGTTATAAAAGTTTCAAATCCCCAGTCACTTCATCGATAATTTCATCCTCATCTGGCCCAATGCCCAAAACTGTAACTGATGATGTAGGTATCTGTGTCCTTCCAGCATCAACTACAAGATAATGTGAAATATTCCTCTGAGCGATTTGTTTTTTTATCTCCAACAATTCATCTAAAGAGCCCACTTTACATACAACTTTAGCATAAGCCTCATTTTCCCATTTTTTAATCTTTTCAGGAGAAGTTCTTTTGTAAGCTCCAATAGAACCGTGACAACATTGAGCGGCAATTTTGCCCTTACCCATTTTTAAATCTGTTCTTACGACCATAACTTGCTTCATAAAATCACTTTATATGATGATTAATTAATAATATTATAGAAATGAAATTATTTAATGTTTATGAAAAAAGTTAGTGTTAGAAAGAAGTTCTAACACAAAATTATAATTTACTTGTAACCAAAAGCAATTTTTTTACAGTACTTTTATTCAATTTACCTCCATTTCTAACATCATTAGCAATCTGTTTTAACAAATTTTCAGCATTCTCAGCACGATTAGTAACATCAACCACTTTTTCCTCAGCAGCCACAGCACGATTAGTAACATCAACCACTTTTTCCTCAGCAACCTGAATCCTCTGTTTTAATAAATTTTCACGTTTTTCAATATATGTTGTTGTCATTGAAATCACATCATACAATTCTTCTTTCAAAAACCAATCATGAACACATAATTCAACAAGAATCATGTGACACAAGTTTATATATTCCCTGTTTTTTTCAGAAATATTTAATTTTGGAGTAATGGTGCATAGGTCTTTCATTAATTGCTCTTCATCAACATATTGGTGATTAGTTAATGGGAGTATTGAAAAAACGTATTGCTCATACTCACTAGGTGTTTTGTTAGTTTTTAATTTATTCCTAATATTACTTAAAACTTCTTCACCATCAATGTCTGGAACATAATAATAGTTCCCATAATATGGAAGTTGTGGTGTTATCTGTATTTTATCAACAGATTTGCGGTTTTTATCAACAACTACAATTTTTTGTTCTATTGTTTCCCCATAGAACATATAACATTCCACAACATACTCAAAATCACGATCCAAATCTGATTTAGCCAAAGGCTGTTTGTGGAATTCTATGTTGACATAGCCATACTCACCTTTCAGCAGTATATCCATAGATTTCACATCCTTACCTGGTGAAAATATTTCACTAGATATTACAGTATAATCATCTTCAGGCAAGTCAATCAATGGAATTAACGCATTTGTAAAAGCATGAGTAGCTATTTTTAGAATTGAATCATAACTGTTCTTAATTTCATTATTAATTGGACGTGTTCTAATTTTTATCACCACCATAGAAATTATCAATAAGTGAATGTCGACAAATCCAAATTGATAAAGAATTATTAGTTAAATCAAATATATAAATACAATAGAATGAGTAAAGACAAAATTACTGCCTAAGAACAATTTTTTAATGAAAATAGAATTTTTAAATGTTTTAAAAAAATTATAATGACTGATAAATTTTGACCTCACACAAATCATATTTTGTTAACCTTTAAAAACAATCAAATACATAATTTAAATATTAAAGATTATTTTTTAATTTAAGGAGATTATTAATGACTCGTATTTCTATACTTGACAAGGACAGATGTCAACCTAAAAAATGTGATTATCTTTGTATCAGTTACTGTCCCGGCGTCAGAATGGATGAAGACACCATCGTTGTAGACGAAGATACAAAAAAGCCTTTAATATCAGAACAGCTGTGTGAAGGTTGCGGTATCTGTACAAACAGATGCCCATTTGATGCAATCAGTATTATTAACTTGCCGGAAGCAGTTGGTGAGCCAATACACAGATTTGGTCAAAACCAGTTTGAATTGTTCGGGCTTCCAAGCCTGGAGGAAGGAACCGTGCTTGGACTTTTAGGACCGAACGGTATCGGTAAATCCACAATAATGAATATCCTATCTGGAAACTTGATTCCAAACTTCGGAGACTTTGAAAATCCTCCGGAAAACTGGGACAGAGTAATTGAATTCTATAAAGGTTCAGCACTTCAAAGCTATTTTTCAAAATTAGCGAACGGGGAAGTTAAAGCTATTCTAAAACCACAGATGGTTGATCAGTTGCCGAAAGTTGTTAAAGGTAAAGTTAAAGATTTGCTTGAAAATGTTAATGAAAGAGACAAACTCGAATATGTCTGTGAAGAATTGCAGCTTGAAAACGTATTGGATAGAAAAATGGAAAACTTGAGTGGTGGAGAACTCCAAAGAGTTGCAATAGCTGCTACTGTTTTAAGAGAAGGAGATTTCTATTACTTTGACGAGCCTACATCATGGTTGGATGTATCCCAAAGATTGAATGCTGTAAAAGTTATCAGGTCTCTTGCAGAGGAAGGAAAAAGTGTTCTTGTAATTGAGCACGACCTTGCTACACTTGATGCATTATCCGACAATGTGCACATATTATACGGTACTCCAGGAGGATACGGGGTTGTATCCGGAAGAAAAGGAGTGAGAATTGGTATTAATGCTTACATCAACGGATTTTTAACTGAAGAAAATGTAAGAATTCGTAGAAATCCTATTGAATTTACAATCAGACCACCAACACCTGAAGATGAAGGAGATGCACTTGCAAGCTATTCTGACATTTCAAAAGATTATGACGGATTCAAATTAAGTGCAGACGCAGGAGACATTTTCTATGATGAAATTGTAACTGCATTCGGTTCAAACGGTATCGGTAAAACAACATTCGCTAAAATGCTGGCTGGTGTGGAAAAGCCAACCACCGGTGAAGTGGATGAAGAAGTTACAATAGCTTACAAACCACAATACTTAGTAAGTGACTTTGAAGGAAGTGTGAGCGACTTTTTATATATGAATGCGCCAAGCTACGGCAGCAAAATATTTGAAAGTGAAATAATGACTCCATTTGCACTTGAAGATATGCTTGAAAAACAGGTATCCAAATTAAGTGGTGGGGAACTTCAAAGATTAGCAATAGCTGCGACATTATCAAAAGATGCTGAAATATATTTATTCGACGAACCAACAGCATTTTTAGATGTTGAACAGAGATTAATTGCTGCAAGAGTCATCCGTAAGATGGTTGAAAGCAGAAATGCAGCATCACTTATTGTAGATCACGATATTGTGTTTATTGATTACATTTCAGACAGAGCTATGGTATTCAACGGTACTCCTGGTCTTGAAGGCCATGCTTCAAAACCAACTGATTTAAGAACCTCAATGAACGAATTTTTAGGTAATCTCAATATTACTTTCAGACGTGATAAAGAAACAAAACGTCCAAGAGTCAATAAATTAGACAGTTACCTTGATCGTGAACAAAAAGAAAAAGGAGAATACTATTACTTATCAGATTAGTATTTTCCCAAATTATTTTTTTACTAATCATCATCCTTTAATCCATATTTCTAAAGGAATACAAATTTCAAAAAATAAAAATTTATATTCCTATAGAAATATAAATTTTAAAAAATACAAAATTTATACTTTAATAAAAATATAAAATAATAAAATATAAAAAAATATATGTTTATACGAATAAATATTTATATAAATCAAAAATAAATATTTGTATAGAAATAATAAAACTAAAAAAATAAAAATTTATATTCCTTAATAAATACAATTTTAAAAAATTTCTGGAGATAAAAAAATGAAAAAGAATGAAATAAAACGTGAAACATACTTAGAAAAATTAGAAGATTACAAAGATTCTGATTTTGTAAAAGTATTCACAGGAATTAGAAGATCTGGAAAAACCAGCTTATTACACAGTTGGGCAGAAGAACTTGAAAAGAAAGGAATAAACAAAAACAATATCATATTCATTTCATTTGAATCCCCAGAATATAATTCAATTGATAATAATATTGATTTAGACAAAATAGTTTATGAAAAAACAAAAAATCTTGAAGGAACAATCTATTTATTTTTCGATGAGATTCAACAAGTAGATAAATGGGAAAAGAGCATTAATGGATATAGAGTTAGTCTCGATTGCGACATATATATATCTGGGTCTAATTCTAAATTATTATCCGGCGAATTAGCATCAATACTTGCCGGAAGATATATAAATATCAGAGTTTACCCTTTTTCTTTTAAGGAAATAATACAATATAACAATGAAATAGAAAATATTGAATTGACAAAAGAATCAATAAATCAATTATTTAACGAATATTATATTAATTACGGAGGAATGCCAAGTATATTACCATTTAAAAGTGATGAAAGTAGAAAAACCGCATTAGCCGATATTTATGATTCAATATTGCTCAATGACATTATAAATCGTTTCAATATTAAAAACATTGATTTATTAAAAAGATATATTAACTTCATGATGAATTCGATTGGTCAAACATTTTCTTCTAAAAAAGTAAAAAATTATCTAAAAAGTAATGATGTATACACCACACAAAACACATTATTAAAATATAACGAATACTTACAACAAACCTTTTTCATTTCAAAATGTTCACGATACGATTTTAAAGGGAAAAAAATGATGAAAATAAAAGAAAAATATTATCTAATGGATCATGGCTTTCATCATGCCCTTATTGAAAAAAATAGTGTATGGCGTCCTAGAGTGATTGAAAATATAGTTTATATTGAGCTTTTAAGAAGAGGATATAAAGTAAATGTTGGAAGATTAGGTGAAGAAAAAAAGGATAATGATAAAAATGAAATAGAAATAGATTTTGTATGTGAAAAATCCGGACAATATATTTATGTTCAAGTATCATATACATTATTTTCAGAAAAAACTAAAGAAAGAGAATTTAAACCCTTTTTTAAGATTCCAGACAAATATGATACATACATAATTACAACAGATACTGAAGATTTTTCATACAAAGGAGTAAAACATCTGAATATTATTGATTTTCTCTTAGGTGACGAAATTTAAATTTCAGATTGAAGCAATTTCACTCAAAATAAATTTTTTAAGTACTTTAACTGCCTTTTCACCATCATCATCCAACCTAATTGAATCATTAGGATTTAAATCAAAAGCTTTGACAACACTTTCCGCATCAATATTTTTAATGACTTCTATGCCTTTCTCATTTAATATTGTTGATACACAGTCATCACTGCATCCAGTGATTGATACAATTTTTGCATCTTCCAAAATAGATGCACAGTTATTCGGCTGTGCAGAATATTCTGTAATGCAAGCAGCAACAATATTATCATTGTCCAATGCTAACTCGACGGTTGCAGCTCTTACAACAAGTCCTAACGGACTTAAACCACTACATGACACTAATGCTATTTTATCATCCATAATATCATCTCGCTTGTTTTCTATCATATCTTTTCTTAACTTTTTCGTACCCCTGTTTATAAAAAGGACATATTAAAACACATTTGCTACATCCTTTTTTATGAGCAGTACATAATTTTCGAATGAATTTTCCATTTTCGTCAAAAGCATCTTCAGGACATCTGTCTATACAAATTCCACAGGTAGAACAGAAGTCCTCGACCCATAACATATCATTTTCCTGTTTAAAAGGTAAATTTTCTATTGACGTTTTTATCATGAAAAATCCTACATTCAAAGCTTCCTTAAACATGCACATATTGCTTCTGGTTATTATACAATCATTAGACGGCATTGCAATAGCTCTTAAACTTACGCTATCATCTAATGGGTGTATTAAATCAGCTTTAAAATTATTTTTTCTTAAAAAATCAGCGACTTCGAAAGTTTTGCGTCCGAATTCCTGAAATTCCTTATCCTCCAAAACAGTTTTTTCTTTTGAAGGATCCATTTTTAAGATTTCATCAGACATTTTATATTTTAAAATAAGAATGTTATCCCAATCAATATCCCATTCATTTTTAAAATCATCAGATAATGATGAATAACTAACTCCAATAAAACCTTTTTCTAAAACAAACTCATTTAACTCATTTAAAAGATTTTCAGAAATGGAATTTATGGGATTGACTGGATTTTCAATTTTATAAAAATTAGGAATAGGGTGATGATATCTTATACGCATATCATTTACCCTCAATTATTTTTGTCTTAACGCTTCAATAGCTTTAGGGAATTCCTCACAGAAAACCTTAATTTCTTCAGTAGGAATGGAGAAGCTTATACGTAAATATCTGTCTCCGAATAACTCGGAGGTATATTCACCTTCTCTTGCGAAGATTCCTCGTTTGAATAAATAATTGGATAATTCTTTAGGATTAATTCCGGCACCTGAAACATCAACTGCCATCATATTGGCATCAGACGGATAAACAGGCAAGAATACGCCGTCAACTTCATCAACCATTTCTTTGATTAATTTTTGGTTTGTAAAAGCAATTTCGCGGATTTCTCCTTCCCATTCATCTTTGGATTTCAAACCGGCGATTGCACCGTATTGTGCAATGATATTAACACCCAAATCATTTACAACAGCATTTTTGATTACATCAATTATTTCTTTTGAAGATACTACGCTACCAATTCTCAAACCGGCCATCCCAAATATTTTGGAGAAACTATATATTGTTAAAGTTTGGCCAGGAGCATATTTTTCAACAAGGAAATGTTCTCTTGCAAAATCCTTATAGGTAACATCATGCAGCAAGTAGATATCATTCTCAATAGCGATTTCAGCAAATTCCTTAAGTTCCTCTTCAGTGTATGCTGAACCTAATGGATTTAACGGATCGATTAAAATGACCATTTTAGTATTTTCATCCATATTCTCCCTTAATAATTTAGGAGTTAATTTATATCCGCATTCCTCATTGTAAATAGGAACATATCTTGCGTTACCAAAACGATTAGCGAAGTCACCTATGATGAAATAACCAGGATCTGATAATATAACATTATCTTCAGGTTCAATTAATGCCTGCATACATAAATATAAAGATTCTGTCGCACCCGCAGTCAATAATACTTCACAATTATCGAAGTCTAAATCTTTTAAAATCAACTGTCTAAGTTCAGAAAAACCTTCTGGAGGCGGGTATTTACAATATTCTTTTTCTTTAACACAGCTAGCCATTGCATCAGCTATGATATCACCGTGAAGATGGTTTGTATTCTGACCCATCCAAATCATATCTTTATCCATGAATACATCTTCAAAAAAGTCATTTGAAGAATCGTATCCTTCTGGAGGTACCCTTTCAGTTTTTTTAAATTTTTTCTCAGGGTGTTTTATATCACTCATAATATCACTATAACTCCAAAGTAAATATTTATTTTAAGTTATTTATAAAATTAATGCTAACTAATTCCACGAGAAGTAATTCGGAAAACGGCTTGCCGGCCTTCACCAATACTCCTATGGCGTTTTAAGGTTGCGATTCTCTGATTGGTCTCCTCACCACGTTCCAGTTGGATAATAACTTTACTCCAATATTGAAGAACCATTCCCCCAACAGCCCTAATATCATTATTACCTTCATCATCAAATGCAGTATAAACCTGATTAGTTACAATAACTGCAATATCATAACTTCTTGCAATTTTAGATAATATACCCATCTGTTTACCCAATTCCTTGTTTAATTTGGATGATTTCATATCATCAACACGATAAAGAGCAACTGCAGAATCCAAAATAAACACGTCAGTGTCGGCATGGTTTTTTCTAAGCCATAATTCAATAGCTCCTATGTTTTCACCCTGCTCCTGAAAGGAAGTCGGTTCGAAAACCATGATGTTATTAGCAACTTTAGAAAAGTCATTACCAGCAATTTGTTTAATCCTATCTATTGAAATTCCGCCTTCAGTATCAATGTAAATGGCTTTTTTTCCAGTTTTAGCCACAGTAACTGCCAGATATAGGGCCAAGTTACTTTTACCTGAACTTGGCGGACCAAATATCTGAGTAACTGTACCTTTTTCGAATCCTCCATTTAACAGGTTATCAATACTTGAATTTGTAGGAATTTTAAGATTATCCTCGAAATTAGCCAATACTTTCATAACAATACTTTTGTTTTACTAGGTTATATAATTGACATCAGAAAGTTACCAAATCTTTATAAGCGGATTTTAATCAATGCATTAAACACCCCCGAAAAGAGGTGAAAAAATAATGAAAAAGAAACTATTGATGTTATTCATATCAATTCTGGCAATCACATCATGCATTACATTAGCATCTGCAGAAAACAGTACAAATGATTTAATCGCTAATGAAAACAACATTGGCGAAGATGAAAGTAAAAGAATTGGTGAAAAAGTAAAATCTGAAGAAGACGGATTTTCAAATATCGCATTCAGTGATGGATACAATGGCTTTTGTATCAATTTAGCTCAAAAAGAAGCATATGCAGGACAGGAATTTGAAGTGAAAAACACTTCAGCAGCTGTTAACAATAGAAATGGTGAAAAAATAGGTAATTACTTGAAAATATTGGTTGTAGATTATTATGATTACACAATTGAAAATCCCAGATTAGCACAGGACATAATCTGGAAATTCTCAGATAATTATAATGAATGTAACCATACAATAGTCAAAGGAATTATAGAATTAGCCGAATCAGGTAGAATCATTCCAGACCATGGCGAAGAAAAAATAATCAACGAAACAACCAAAGTAAAATTTGATTTTGAAGTTCTAGACTCTGTAAATTGGGCAACACAGAATTTCTTTGGATATAAATTAACTTATTCAAATATCATTAATGAAGGAATTTTAGGAAATCCAAGTGAAGATAATGGAGATACTAATGAAAGTGAAATACCAGAAAACAACACAACACAAAACGAAACAATACCACAAAACAACACAACAACAGAAAATAAGCAGAATGAAACTTCAGAAGATAATTCTTCATTGATTAGCATTCCTATGGATAATTCAACTAAAGAAAATGCAACTACCATAATAGAAGAAAATCCGAAAGAAGAAGTTTCAGTTGAAAATAAAACTGGAAATCCTTTAGTTATGTTATTAATACTACTTGGAATAATAGGATTTTGCCCATTGAAAAGAGATTAATTCTCTTTTTATCTTCTTATAAATGTCGGTTGTGGTGTTGTCAAATCAATAATAGTTGATGCATTTTTAGAATCCAAAGGCCCCACATCAATTACCAAATCAACATCACAACCCAATTGGTCCAAAATTTCTTCAGGTGTTGACAATACATCTTCATCTGATAAATTAGCACTGGTTGTAGTGATTGGGAATAATGTTGCCAATTTGCATGCAATTTCATTTTTAGGCACCCTTACACCAACATGTTCCAAACCGCTTGTCACGACTCTCGGAACAACAGGAGATTTTTTTAGAATAAACGTGTAAGGTCCGGGCAAATATTTATCAATGGTATTTTTTTGGTAAATTGATATTTTAGAAACCAAATTAATTGCATCCGTATCTGAAACTAAAATAGACAATGGTTTTAATAAGTTTCTTTGCTTGATTTTAAAAACCTGACGAACCGCCTTATTATTGAAAATATTAGCGCCTAAACCATAGACAGTATCGGTTGGATACATAACAACCCCACCATTAGCTAATACATCTATAGCTTCATTAATTACTTTTTCATCAGGAACAGAATTATCTGTTTTTAATATTTTCATTTTAAATAACCTTTAATTTTTTAAATAATTATATATGATAATTTCTTCATATATTAAAGTATGCTTGAAAGTCTAAGACCCTTGTTAACTAAAATATTGAACCCTGTTGCTCGAAATTTAAATATTAATCCGAATATTGTGACTGTTATTTCACCGTTTATTGCTATTTTAGCAGCGTATGGATTTGCCAATCATTTATTGATTCTAGGATGCATTGCGATATTGCTTTCAGGATTTTTAGATGTAGTGGATGGTGCAGTTGCAAGATATCACAATAGAGCATCCAAATTCGGAGCATTTTTGGACTCAACAATGGACCGTTTTGCTGATGCAATCATTTATATTGGAATTATCTTTGGAGGATATTGCGATTGGTTTGTTGGGGTTTTAGCAATTCATTCAGCAATTACCGTCAGTTATGTTCGTGCAAGAGCGGAATCACAAGGAGTGGACTGTAGCATTGGAATAGCTGAAAGGGCTGTGCGTATGATTATTTTAATGATTGGGGCACTTATCGGATACTTTACTCAACCGATTTATTTCACATATGTAATCTATATTTTAGTAATCTTATCATACATTACTGTGGGACAGAGAATTAACCATGTAAGGAAGGCGTTAAAATGAGTGATTTGGAAAGTGCGGAAAAAATAGCTAAAGATATTAAAAAATTAGAAAGAAACTTAAACCAAGTATCACATATCGAATTTACCGGAAAAGAAAAAGAAGTTTATGATAGGGCAGTTGACTACTGGAATGATTCCAAATATTATCTTGAAAAGGAAGACATGAGAACTGCCTTTGGATGTATTGAATATTCCCATGGTTTGCTTGATGCTCTAAGAATTATCCATGATACAATCGATGATTACTAAAAAAATGATTTAATGGATGAAATTAGGAAGTTTATAAAATTCCAACCCAAATCATCAACGACACTTAATTCCAATTCATCTGATACATTCAACAAATTAAGATTTATCATTAAACGGTTATTTTTTGCATATGCCAATATATCAATGATATTATTGCTGGAATCAATAGGAGAAGTATTTTTAAAGCCCTGATTCATTGTAAAGAAGGAATATTTATTATTTACATTAACATAATAATCTTTATATTCCACTGAAACATCAGCATAATTATTCATTAAAGCATCGTCTGAAGACTTTAAAGACAATTCTGTAACTGGAGAGACAATGTTTACATTACCATTTGAAAATCCGGAAGAAGTGTTTGACTCCACATTACCTGCAAAAGAAATATTTTCATCAGAAACTAAGGAAATATCGTTATTTGGATTATCCTCAACAATTGTTTCATTATTCACATCATCTGCAGCACTTACGGAAGATAAGGAAAAAATCATCATGATTAAAAATATCCCCAATAAAGATAATTTAATGCTACTTATTTTCATATTTAATAGTATTATATTTCATGAATTAAATACTTTACAATCAAAATTAAAAAAAGAGAAGAATGTGGAGAATTATTCCACATCAATTTTGTTTTCAAGAAGAGAATCATCAGATGTGTTGACCAGTTGACCATCCAAAACTTCAATAATTCTATCCGCAAGTCTGGCCACATCCATATCATGAGTAACAATTATCAAAGTTACATTGTTGGATTTGTGCAAATCAATTAAAAGCTTAAGTATTTTATTACTTGTCTTTGAATCAAGTGATCCTGTCGGTTCATCAGCCAAGATAATGGAAGGATCATTGGCAAGTGCACGGGCAATAGCAACCCTCTGTCTTTCACCACCAGACAATTTGGATGGTTTTTGTGATGCCTTATCCTTAAGCCCAACCTGTTCAAGCAAACTTAAAGCCTTAGAACGCATTTCACTATTTGACAAGTTTGAAGTAAACATTGGGATTTCAATGTTTTCAACAACAGAAAGATTCGGAATCAGATTATGTAACTGAAATACAAATCCGATCTTTTTGGCTCTGAATTCATTCAATTTTTTATTGGACGTTAAATCATAACCTGCTACATTGATTGAACCGGAATCCGGTAAATCCAGTGCACCCAACATATTCAACAAAGTTGACTTTCCGGAACCTGAAGGTCCGATAATTGATACGAATTCACCTTCCCAAATAGTTAAATCAATTCCGTTTAAAGCTTTAATGTGGCCATTTTCATAAGATTTCATCAAATTATTAATTTCTACAACATTACTCATAATAACCACCTATTCATACCTCAATGCTTCAGTCGGAGGTAATTTAACTGCCTTGCTGGCAGGATACAATCCACCAATAATTCCTACAATAATGGCTATTATAAATGCCTGAACGAAAATGTCCGGAGTAAATACTGGACTTAATCCCATCATTGGAGCCAGAACGAGACATAAAACAACACCTATAACAGAACCTATAATGGCAGACACTATCGTAATAACCAGTGACTCTCCTACAATCATAGTCAATATTTTTCTGTTTGACCATCCCACAGCCTTTAAAACACCGATTTCACGAGTTCTTTCAAATACTGACATCAGCATCGTATTGATAATTCCTAAACCACCAACAACAATAGCTAAAAGGGAAATACCCCATGATGAAGCTCTAAGCATGTTAAGCATACTGCCCATCTGTTCCATTTCCATTACGGATGAAATTGTAGTGATATTGTCACCATACATTGAATCTATCCTGTCGGCTACAGTCTGAGCATCCTCACCCTTATTGACCTTGACATAGATATTTGAAATGCTGTCCTCATCGTCATTGATTTCAGCTACCTTTTTGATTGAAGTGAAAACTGCCCCTGCCATATTGGAATCTCCCGTTTCATAGATTCCGACAATATCGAAGTCCTCACCATCAATTTTTAAGGAATCTCCAACAGACAGATTATTGTCATCTGCATAAATTTTACCTAAAATTACTTCTGACGCATTATCCTTGAATAAACGGCCTTCAGTCATAGAAATGTCAGCCAGCTGCGTTCCATTCGGATCAATACCAATCAGTGTGTTCATATAGTCATCACCCACCGAAGTCAGAATAACATAAATAGGATACGCTTCCTCAACACCGCTGACATTCGCAATCTTATCAGTCCAATTGGCATCAATCGTATTGGTACCATATGCGGAATCCCCAGTTTCCTTTCCCGAAATTGAAAAGTCGGCACCTCCCGCATGAATAGTATCCTCAAAAGTTGATACCAAACCGTTTGTGATTCCACCAAGAGCAACAATGACTATAATTCCAATACAAATGCCTACAATGGAAAGTATAGCACTGTTCTTTCTCCTGAATGGGTTTTTAATAATAAACTTTAAAAATGACATAATATTAAATTATAAATTGAATATATAAATAACTTATTTAAACATGTATTAACATGCGAAAAATGAGGAATAAAATGCAACCTAAAGACGTTCTAATTGAAAACATCGAAAGTGTTCATACCACAGAAATGGGTATTGGAAGAATTTCCAAAAATCTGGAGATTAGTGGAGACGTTGTTGAATATTGTAAAAACAAAATTCTTAAAAATGAGTCCAAAGTTGAACGTAAAGGCAAAAATTACTATGTAGAAATTGATGATTGTGTGATAACAGTTAATGCGTCAAGTTATACAATAATAACAGCACATAAAAAATAAAATTAAAAAAAGTAGAGATTAGAAAATCTCTTTAAATTTAATCCATATCTTCGAATCTTTCTTCGAGTTTGGTCATTACACCAGGAAGGGAAGTATATTCCATTTCTTCAGCAGGTAATCTGTGAGGTTCGAATGGACCATGTCTTCTGATGTAAGTTGCGATTTTAGCAGCCTGTTCACGAGTAGGATCGAATGCAGGATCATCAAATAAGTCTACAGGACCTACTAATTCACCATTAGCTACTTGGAAACCTAAACCAACAACTCTAGGTGGTCCGTCAAATCTAATAGGATTTGCTTCTGCTTCTGATACAGGCATCATAGGACCATTGTGGGATCCTCTCATCCAACCACTTACCATGTGTGGGAATGCAAATGGATCTACACATTCACCGTTTGCAGGGAATCCGGATTGTGCTCTTACTACTGCTACCGGGTCGTCTTTACCAACGTATTCACCAGCCATTAAGTTTAATCTTTCAGTACTTATTGCAGCTGCGATTTCACCGTTTTTCTTCCATACTCTTTTAATAACATATCTTCCTGTGGAACCGATTAATGCGAGCAAGTCGTACATTTCTTCAGGACAGTCTAAGATAACCTTTCTGTGTTCGATTACATCGAATACTTCAAATTTGAATCCATCGTGTAAACTTGGGTCGATTACAAGACCTGCAGTGTTGAATGGATCTGCAAACATTCTAAAGATTGGTAAGTTGAATGCACCTGGTTCGGTTTTGTCACAGCAGAATACTAAAACAGGGTCAGATGGTCTTTCTTCAAATTCCATTTCTGCTACACCAGGACCCATACCTTTAATGTTACCTGAAAAAGTGTCAGATAATAAATCTTGACCTGCACCGTATAATTTTAATTCACGAGCTCTTTCAGTAGCTTTCATGAATGCATCATATGCGGTTTTGTGTACTTCTTCGTTTTCTTCCCCTTTGTCGTGAGTCATGATTAAATCTATGTCATCTCCACAACGGGAAACATAATAATCTTTTAAGATACCAGTTTCTAAAGCTTCGTTTAAAACTTCATCACAAATGTCCATTAATTCTGGGTGTGCAACACAGTGACCAGAAACACTTCCAATATCAGCTTTAATTACACTAACAGTTGTTTTCATTTTAAATACCTCAATAAAATTAAGTTTTTTTATAAACTTAAAAAATTAATTAAGCATATGATAATATTTTTGATTTGATTAGTATATAATTATTATGATTAATTTCTTATCAAAAAATGAATTTTAAAAAAAGAAGAAAAAAGGATTAAGTTATAACTTAAATCCTGTGCCGATAAACTGAACGATATCCCTTCCAGTGTCATCAATTACATCAACATTTATGATGGAAGAGCTCCTTCCGTTTTTCTTGCAGACGGCCTTGGCTATTAGCTTATTTCCCTTAGGTGCACTCAAATAATTAACGCTGACCTGTTGAGCCACAGTAGGGGAATGAATATTGTTAGACAATGCAGCAAATGCGAAATCTGCCAATGTGAACATGACACCACCCATTACGCCACCAACAGCATTCTTATGATTATCATTTAACTCCAAACTACATTCACAGTATTCATCATCCAATTTATCCAACTTTGCACCATTGTTTGTTGCGAATTTATCATTTTTAAAAAATTCTCTTGCTTCTTCAATAGAACTGAAAGTACCCATTTTTACACCCATTAAAGGATTTGATATTGATAATTATTAAAAATATCTATTTAATGCTGAAAAGTGAATAATACAAAATACAAACTATTTATTCCATAAATACAAAATCAATTAATATGAATATAGAAAATTACTTTAATGATTACAAAAAATATTTACTCATTTATATTATTTTTGTAATTGTATTTGTTTTTGCAATGTATAATGAGAAATTGTTTGCGGATTATCAATATAAAGTAATTTTTTTATCAATAGTGACAATTATTGGATTAACCTGCATATACTACTCATATGAAAACAAGATGGAGCTACATAAAATCGGACTGATTTTGATAATCATATTTGGATTGATGCTGGTATTTTTAGCTCCCCCAATGAGTTTTCCAGATGAAGCCACACATTTTACAAGAGCAGAATTGATGTCTGAAGGTAATTTATACCCCAACATGACAGAAAAAGGAGTCTATGTGAATGACTATTATTTTAACATGAATCAAGCGCAAAATGGTGCAACAATACTTAGTAACAATTTTGATAATCCCATCACTAATCATAAAGGGTATTGGGAATACACAACTGACAGCCCATTTTATTCATACATTTTATCTTCATTAGGAATATTATTGGCCAAATTATTAAATTTAACAGAAATATGGGCATTATATTTTGCTAGAATAGCTAATTTACTATTATATGGCATTGTTGCATTCTTCATGATTAGGACAATCCCCAAATTTAAACTGCCATTACTTATAATTGCCACAATGCCCCTCTGCTTATCACAGGCATCTTCCCCAAGCTATGATGCATTTATCTTAACATTTACTCTGATTTTCATAACATATTTCATCAAAATGTACTGCGGTGAAATTACTAAGAAAAATCTAGCAATATTTTTCACTTCAATCCTATTAATAAGCTTGATTAAGCCACCATATATCATTCTTGCTTTTTTAACATTAATATTACCATTTGAAGAAAGCAAAAATAAAAGATATAGCCTGATAATTGCAATATTGCTACTTATATTAACAATGATTAGCGTTAGTTCAATATTCGCATCTTTTATGTATGCTGCTCCAGTGTCAACTGTATCCCGTGCAGGACAGCTACAGTTTATAATCTCACAGCCACAAATACTAATTGATTTGGCTAAAAATATAATAGTTTCAATACCTGATTTATTGATAATGAAATCAAATTATTTCCATTATGCCGACTTTGAAGGATACAAGCTCTTCAATATATTGTATATCCTATCATTTTTAGTATTTTCATTATTTTACAAACTGGATGTGGATCTGGAAAAAAATAAAAGAATAATACTATCAATAATTTTCTTAATCATATATATTGGCATCTATGGAATCCTATACCTACAATGGACGCCAGTAGGTTCAAATGTAATATTAGGGGTTCAAACAAGATATTTCTTGCCAATAATATTTATGATTCCTTTGATAATCAATTTAAAAAATAAAAAAATAGAAAATAAGGACATGTATGTCCTCACATTTATAATAATATTCCTAACCGGATTGATGATGCTGCCAATAACTCATTATTATTAATATTCAATTGTTTTGAAAGCTTCATTAATGGCCTCATCCTGATTCATTGCTTCACATGCATCTTTAACTCTCTGTAAGTCTGCCTTTGTTTCAGGATATCTTGGAACTGCAGAGCATCCTCCATCATCAATCTTTGAAATTTCGAATGTTCCTATTTCTTCTGCAATTTTAGTGATTTCTATTTTATCCAATCCTATCAAAGGAGATAGAACCGGCATATCAACACCATATCTTGTTGCCAGAATATTGTTCAATGTCTGTGACGCTACCTGGCCGACACTGCTTCCGTCGACAATAGCCTGCGCACCCATTTCATTTGCAAGTTTTTCTGCAAGCTTATACATTCCTGATTTGCATAAAACACAGGTCATCTTTTCTGGCGCTTCCTCTTTAGCCTTTTGGAGGTATTCACCATATTTTACAACACGTTTTTTGATAGGTACTCCTGCAGCATATTTTTGAAGCTGGTTTATTATTTGGTCATTGAGCTCCATTGCTTTAGCGCTTGTAAACGGATCATTGTCACAGTATAAGGCAATGACCTCACAGCCTCTTTTCATCATCAGATAAGCTGCAACAGGGGAATCTATTCCGCTCGATATTAAACAGACAACTTTTCCCTGAGTTCCCAATGGCAATCCTCCAGGACCTGGAATCTTTTCATGATAAATGAATGTGTCATCATCCCTGACCTCAACAAAAATCGTCAGGTCAGGATTAGTCAAATCAACAGGAGCCAATATTCTTTTTCTGACAACTCCACCACAATATGCTGCCATTTCCTGTGAAGTGAAGTCATGGGTTCCCACGCGTCTGCATTTAATTGCAAATTTGGTATTCTCAGTAATGATACCCTCCTTAATCAATTCCTCAACATATCCCCCCAATGTTTTGTCAATGTCTTCAAAGTTACTGTAAGTGGAAATAGCCGGAGAATAAGATACTATACCGAATACTCTGTTTAAGTCAGCAACTGCTTTATCAAAGTCTTTAGGAAAAATATAGATTCTTCCCTGATTTCTGTCAACATCACAGTCAATTGCTGCTTTAATGTTTTTAACTAATTTTTTCTCAAAACGAGAACGTACTTTCGTACTTTTTAAACCTACTTCACCATATCTTGCAACGATTAAATCATATTTCATTTAAACATCTCACATTTTTTATTCCCTTAATCTAATGTGCCCGCTTTGAATTAAGAGTAATCTTGCTGAAGATAATAGTAATCCCTTCAATATTTGAACAGAATTAATCCAAATATTACTAAAATATAAC
>NZ_JAFSNZ010000001.1 GCF_017447225.1 Methanobrevibacter sp.
GGAATTTATGATATTTATTATGAATATGCGGGTGGTCAAAATTATGCTGCTACTCTTAATAAAGTAAAATCAGATTCCACTTTTGAAGTAAAAAAAAGAGATGCTGAAATAAGTTATAGTATAGATTATGATACTGGTTATATTACAATTAAAGTTTTAGATGACGAATTTGCTCCTACTGGAAACATATATATGACTATAGATAATGGAAGCAGAAATACTTATGGTGTTTCTCTCATGACCAGTCTGCCGAATACATTAAAAAATGGAACTCATGAGTTAAATCTAACTTATTCTGGTGATAAAAAACATAATCCTGCTACTGTAATTGATTCATTTGAAATATTGAAATATACTCCAACATGTAACATTACTCAAGATGGAGGTAAATTCACATTTAATTTCACTAATGAAAATGGTATTCCTTCAGGTAGGGTTAATGTTGATTTCACTGGTCCAAACACATTTTCAGAAAACTTATGGAGTGTTGGAAGCGATGGTATATCCACTTATGATGCTTCTAGCAGATTACAAAATGGAAGTTATACTTTAACAGTACACTTTACTAGTTATAGTTTCAAATTTGAAAGTGCTGATTTTACTTATTCATTCAATGTAAGTAAACAGAATATACTTAATATGACTGTAAATCCGGAAATTCCTACTAAACCTTTCCAGACATCATCTACTTTTGAAGTAACTGTTAAAGGTGCAGAAGATGGTCCTATCCCAACTGGTTCTGTATCATATTCCATAAGTTGGAGAACATTTTCTGCTTCTTTAGATGAAAATGGTACTGCAAAATTAACCTGGGAAAACTTTGGTGACGATATAGGATCTGTTGTAAGAACGATTACATATAATGGTGATATTAACTATGATTCATATTCAATGGATGTTACTTTCGTTTGTGAACCACAACCTTTAACCGTTGATTTAAAAACTAATGGAAATAATGTAACTCTTTCATTTTATGATAGGGCAGGATATAATAGTGGTACTGTACATATTATAGATAATGGTGTGTATTTAGGAAATGTAACCGGTGATTGGGAATTCCCTGAATTTGAAGCAAATAATTTGGAGTTAGGTCCTCATACTTTTGAAATTATTTGGGAAAATAATAATGGAAAAAATTATACTTCTACTAAAACCACATTTTTAAGAATTTCAGGTACTCCTCAATGGGCAAATACTGGTTTTGATATTAAAAATGGTGGAAATGCTAATTACACTCGTTTATATGATAACGTTTATGTTGTTTGGAGCAATAATGAATCTATTAACATTACAAAGTATCCTAATAATATAAGAAGAGAATATACTGGTGAAATCTCTGCTGTTGTTTACGGCGGGTTTGCTTCATACTCTCCAATCATTGCTTCTGATGGAGTAATTTATCTTAATGATGGTTATACAATATATGTATATGATAGCGAAGGTAATGTTTTATACACCAGATCTCCTGGTAGAATTGTGCCTGGTATAACTATATATAATGACACTATTATTCTTGCTACACGTACTGATGAAGAAATTATTGCTTATGACTTCTTTGGAGGTCAAGGATATGGTACTGAAACAAATTGGGTTTCATCTTCATTATATTATCCGATTGTAGGTCCTGATGGAAGAATATATATTTCAGGTTATTTCAACAATATGGCAAATGCTGGTAATTGGATAACTGTTTTAAAATATGGTCTTTGGGGCGGAAATTCATTCAGTTGGGAAACTGCATATATTAGCTCTAAACCAATTGCTACACCAGTATTTGACGATGACGGCAACATGTGGGTAGCTACTGTTGATGGTCTTCGTGCTATCAATGTTTACTCTGAAAGCAATGTATTTTCAGACAATATCGGTATTAATGCAAGACCTGTTATCAGTGAAGCAAACATTGTCTACTACTTAGGCACCGACAATACTTTATATGCTTTAACTGGTGAAGGTTACTTATGGAACACTACATTTAACGGTACTGTCGGATCTGCTTTAGCTATTGATAATGAAAATGGTTTTGTATATACAGTAAATAAAGAAGGAATTTTATACAAATTTGATACTAATGATAATGGTGCTTTAAGTGAAGTTTACAATTTAGGTGCAAATGCTAGAAGCATTATTGTTGATGGTGACAGTAAAGTATATGTCGGTGATGAAAACGGTGCTGTTACTGCATTTGACAGTGAAGGAACTTTATTATGGTCTATTAATTTAGGTTCTTCAATAGCCGGTGGATTAGCTATGAATAAAGATGGTATAATCTACGCATACACTAATGACACTCTTTTCGCATTAGGATACAGAGACCCTATTTCCATTGAAGTAAACATTCCTGAAGGCAACTATTCAGTTTTAGACAACGTTACAATCACTGCAACCTTAAACGAAACTACTGAAGGTAATGTAATATTCACTATCGGCGATCAAAACATTTCTGTAGCTATTAACGGAACTGTTGCAGAGTTAACTACTACTGTTCCTGGAGGTAACCAAACTATCGTTGCTACTTTCGAAGGTAATGATGCATACGTGCCTGTAGCTGGTAATGCTACTGTAGATATTGCTAAATTGGATGTTGAATTTGAAAATGTTCCTGAAATAGTGATGGGTAATTGTGGAAAAACAATTTCATTTGAATTCAATATTAATTATAATAATACTCTTGTAAAAACTGGTTCTATTTCTATTTATGAGGGTGAAAATAGGCCTGATGCTTCTGCAAGGTTCAGAAATGATGTATGGCGTGCATGGATATATACTTGGGATTTAGTTCCTGGTGAATATGAGTATACTTTTGTATATGATGGAGGTACTACTTATAATTCAATAAATACTACTTTGAAAGTTATTGTTCTTCCTAATGTAGTTGCTAATGCAAAAGTTGTTGATGATAAAATTATCGTCGATATCATTATCACTGCTAATGAGGTTGATGAGTGGACACAATTCGATGAGTGTGAACCTATTGAAGATGCTACCGGTAAATTTACTATATCTGCAAATAATGAAACTGTAGCAAATGGTACTATTGAAAACGGTATGGCTTCTGTAAGTTTCGATAAATTAGAACCTGGAACTTATGAAATAAAAGTTATCTATGATGGTAATGAAAACATTCCTGCAAATAATGGAACTACTATACTTAAAATCCCTAGAACTTCCCAATGGCCTAGTGTAGGTGGAAACCCACAAAATTCAGGTATTGCTGATGCAACTCGTGAAGATGGTGTATCTATCATATGGGAAGCTGCTTTAAACGGAGATTTACGTTCCTCTGCTATCATTGATGGATTAGGAAACATTTATGTAAATGACGGATCTAAAATATATGCATTCACAAGCAATGGTACTTTAATCTGGTCAGGGGGTCCAGGATCTGCAGGTATCGCATTATACAAAGATGAAATAATTTTATCTCCAATTTACCATTATAATATGCAACTTATTAATGCAACTAATGGTAATAACCTTGGAGGAAATTATTGGTCTGCTTCAAGCGCTTTTACTCCAATCACAGGTCCTGATGGAAGAATCTACACTCCAACTGATTATGGTTATCCTGCTGACGGTCAAGGATGGTCAGGAAACTACTGGGTAAGTGTTTTCGATGAAACAGGTTATGAATGGGAACCTTACGGATTCAACTTATTCCTTGTTGAAATTACTGGTGTAGAATATGGTTCACAAGCTCTTAAAGCTTCCCCATCATTCGATAGTCTCGGATACATCTACGCCAACACAGTAAAAGGTTTCAAAATAATTAACATTGCAACCGGCGCAACTGTATTCAGTGACACAAGTATTAATGGTGTTGGAAGACCTGTTATTGATTCAAACAATATTGCATACATCCTTGATGCTACTTTAAACGGTATTTATGCAATCAGTACAGAAGGTATTCTCTGGAACGCTACTGTAAGTGACGCTATCGGCACCACTCTTGCAGTTGACAATGAAAATGGATTCTTATATGCTGTAAACGCAAACGGAACTTTATACAAATATGATACTGCTGACGGCTGTGAAAGCTTAGTATATGAACTCAACTCCACTGGCGTAAGCATCATTCTCGATGCTGACAGCAATGTATATGTAAGCACTGCTGCCGGTGATGTTGTAGCTATCAGTGCAGACGGTGAATTATTGTGGACTATCAACTTAGGTTCTAAAGTAGTTGGCCAATTAGCTATGGACAACAATGGTATAATTTATGCTGCTGCTGATAAAACATTATATGCATTAGGATTTGACGCAAACATGGATGTTGCTGGTGAAAATGTCACAGTATTTGACAATGAAATCATTACTGTAACTATCGATGCTGAAGGTAATGTAACTTTCTCATTCAATGGTGAAGACACTGAAGTTCCTATTGAAAACGGCACTGCAACTTTAGACTTAGGACAATTACCTGCAGGTACATACACTGTATCTGTAACTTACGATGGTGACGGTATTGCATACGGTCCTGCATTTGCTGAAACCGCTTTTGAAATCACTAAAGTTGACGCAGAAATCACTGAAGAAATTGTCGCTTCTGTTGAAAATTCAACCTTAACCTTAACTTTACCTGAAGCTGCTACTGGTATTGTTTTAGCTAAAGTTGACGGTAAAGGATACTATGCTGAAGTTGAAAACGGAACTGCTGTAATTGAAATTCCTGAAATGGCTCCTGGCAAATATCCTGTTGATATCACATACTTAGGTGACGACAACTATAACAACGCTTCATTCACAACCGAATTGGAAGTTCCTGAATTATTGGATGCTGAACTCGAAGCTGATGTTAATGAAACATTAATTACTGTAAACATCAATGAAAATGCAACGGGTAAAGTTATCGTAACTGTCGCAAACGCTTCCTATATCAAAGATGCAAGTGAAGCTCCAATCACTATTGATGTTGCAGATTTACCTGCAGGAACATATGATGTAACTGTCGAATACTTAGGTGATGAAAACTTCCTTGATGATGTAGTAAACACTACTGTAACCGTTCCTGAAGTAATCCCAGAAGATGCTAATGTTACTGTAGATGTTAACGATACTGAAGTGTCTGTGGAATTGCCTGAAGATGCTACTGGTTATGTTGTTGTTAGTGTTAACGGTACTGATTACTTCTTTGATGCTGGTGATGATATTGCTTTAGATTTAAGTGATTTGACTCCTGGTGAATATCCTGTAGAGATTACTTACTCTGGTGATGATAAATATGCTCCTGCAACCGCAAATACTACTGTGACTGTTCCTGAAGTTCTCCCAGAAGAAGCTAACGTAACTGTTGCTGTAAACGACAGCGAAGTTAATGTAGAACTTCCTGAAGATGCTACTGGTTATGTTGTTGTTAGTGTTAATGGTACTGATTACTTCTTTGATGCTGGTGATGATATTGCTTTAGATTTAAGTGATTTGGCTCCTGGTGAATATCCTGTAGAGATTACTTACTCTGGTGATGATAAATACGCACCTGCAACCGCAAATACAACCGTAACTGTTCCTGAAGTTGTTCCTGAAGATGCTAATGTGACTGTTGACGTTAACGACAGTGATGTGTCTGTGGCATTACCTGAAGATGCTGAAGGATATGTTGTCGTAAGTGTCGGTGACAAAAAATACTACTTCGATGCTGATGACGAAATCGAATTAGATTTAAGTGATCTTGCTCCTGGTGAATATCCTGTTGAGATTACTTACTCTGGTGATGATAAATATGCTCCTGCAACCGCAAATACGACTGTAACTGTTCCTGAAGTTGTTCCAGAAGATGCAAACTTAACTGCAACCGCTCAAAACACTACTATTACTGTAACTGTAGCTGAAAACGCTACCGGTAATGTATTAGTTGATGTAAACGGTACTGGTTACTTTGCTCCAATCGAAAACGGTCAGGCTACTGTTGAAGTTATCGGATTGGATGAAGGAACATATGATGCTGTTGTAACTTATGAAGGTGACGACACTTACGCACCTGCTAATGCAACTGTTGCTGTAACTGTTCCTGCAGCTCCTAAAAACGAAACTGATGTTGATCCTGAAGCTAACGTAACCGCTTCTGAAGATGCAATTGAAATTGAATTGCCTGAAGACGCAACTGGTTACATGTTAGTTGACGTTGACGGTACTGGTTACTATGTTCCTGTTGAAAACGGTAAAGCAACTTTCGAATTACCTGAATTAGCTCCTGGTAATCATACTGTTGGTGTAATTTACACTGGTGATAAGAAATACGCTTCAGCTAACTCTACTGAAACTATTGAAGTTCCTCTTCCTGATGAAACAATCTTTGCTGAAGATCTTGTTAAAGTGGAAAAAGCTGGTGACAGATTTGTTGCTAACTTCACTGACAGTGAAGGTAATCCTTTAGCTAACGCTAATGTAACCTTTGAAATCAATGGTGGAGTATACACCAGAACTACTGATGCTAATGGTCAGGCTTCCATTGCAATCAACTTAGCAACTGGTAACTACACAATAACTACAACCAACCCTGCAACAGGTGATGTTAAAGTTAACAACATTACTGTGTTATCCAGATTCACTGAAGACAGCGACCTTGTAAAATACTTCAGAAACGACTCACAATACGTGCTCAGAGTTTTAGGTGATGACGGAAACCCAGTCGGTGCTGGCGAAATCGTTACATACAACATTAACGGTGTGTTCTACAACCGTACAACCAACGCTACCGGTCATGTACAACTCAACATCAACTTAGGTCCTGGTACTTACATCATTACTGCTGAGTATAAAGGAGCTAAAGTTGCTCACAATGTAACTGTTTTACCTGTTTTAACTGCTGAAAACTTATCTAAAAAATTCGGTGAAGCAAATCCATTCGAAGCACACGTATACGACGGACAAGGTAAACCTGCCGCTGAACAGGATGTAGAATTTAACATCAACGGTGTATTCTACCACAGAACCAGTGACAGTAACGGTATAGCTAGATTAAACATTAATTTAGGACCTGGCGAATACATTATTACATCCACTTACGGTGCAGCAGCCATAAGTAACACTGTAACTGTAACCGCTTAAGGTTCCTTTGAGAAGTTTACTGCAAACTTCTCAACTTTTTTATTTTTTATGTAGATAACCTAATTCAAGTTTACTTTTTTTCAATTATCAATTAATTATTATAAAGCATCGATTAATTATTGGTATGGATTCATTATTGTTCTGGTGTTTTATCACTATACTATTCAATTAAAATGCATTGAAATATTGTATGATTTTTTCAATACTTTTGTATTGTAGTCTACTACATAGCTTATTTTTCAGGGATACTGTTCAAATGCTCTCTGATTAGTTTTATATGTGATTTGTTTATAATACTAAATTATAAATCAATAAAAGGTATGATACCATGAATATAGAATATATTAAGAACCATTACTATTTTGAAACCTTGACTGAAGAACATGATTTATCAAAGTTTTCTTGCGATTCTGAGGATCTAAATGATTTTTTAAAGAATGATGCATTAAATCAACAAAAAGAAAAACTAAATTTAACAAAACTATGTATTTGTGATGGCGAAATTGTTGGTTTTGTTACATTATTGACTGATGTTTTAAAATTAAATTTGGTGCGTGATGAAAATGTTAAAGAGTTAATTAAAGGTAAATTACATATCTCAATAAGAAATAATATCTCTTCAATTAAAATTGGTAGATTTGCAATAGATAAAAAGTATTCTGGAAAAGGATTAGGTTCTTTTATCTTGATTAATGTAATAGATAATATAATTAATCTTTCTGAAAATAATGTTGGTTTAAGATTTATTGTAGTAAATGCTTATGCAAAAGCATATACATTTTATGTTAATCATATTGGATTTGAAAATTTAAAAAAAGATGATAAAATTTTGGAAAATATAGATTTTATCAAAAATGTTGATCCTGAAAGAACATTTTTATTATATTTGGATATTAAAAATTTATGTTAGATAGTAAATTAGAATATAACTTTTCGTTGTGTTCTAATTCTATTCGCTAATTCTTTTTGTTTTTCAGTTGGGGGTTCATTCATTTTTTTCAATATATTTATAGCATCTTTCCCGTATAATGTTGGTGTTTCTTCTATTGGTTTGGCCATGATTATCACCTATGATTAATATTAGTTTAGTTTTTTTTTATTTAAATATTCTTTGTGTTTCACATTTTTTTCTAAATTCCTTATCTTCTTTTGTTGCAGGCTTATCCATTTCATTTAAAAAAATCAGCTGATTCGTTCCCATATAATGTTGGTGTTTTTTTTATTGGTCTGGCCATGGTTATCACTTTAATATAAAGAGGAGGATAATTAGCTATATGTGGAAAATAGCTAATTAAATACTTCTTTGAATTTATCTTTCAAGCCTTTTTCAACGTGTTTTATTTCTTCTCCGCTGACTTCGGCAAATTCTGTTAATAATTGTTTCTGTTTTGAATTTAATTTTTTAGGAACTACTACTGTTACGGTAACGTAGAGGTTTCCTCTTGAGGAATGTCTTACTGAGTTCATTCCCTGGCCTCTTAATTTAAATACTGTTCCGCTTTGTGTTCCTGGAGTTATCTTAAACTCGACTTCTTTGCCTTCGATTGTTGGTATGCTTATGACATCACCCAGTGCAGCCTGCGGAAAACTGATTTGCTGCTCGTAGTACAGGTGGTCGCCTTCTCTTTCGAAGAGTTTATTATCTTTAATGTAGACTGAAACTATTAAGTCTCCTTCAAGGCCTGCTGCATCTCCGCAGTTACCTTCACCGGATACTCTTAAATGATTTCCTTCATCTACACCTTCAGGTATTTCGAGCTTGATTGTTTTGGTTTTTCTGACATTTCCCTTACCGTGGCAGTCGTCACACGGATCGGTAATTATCTTTCCTGTTCCGCCACATTCACGGCATGGTCTTACATTAACCATCTGGCCTAAAAAAGTGTTGCTGACTTCCTTGATCTGACCGGTTCCGTTACATGTTGGACAGGTTTTAGGGTCGTGGCCGGGTTTTGATTTTGAACCGTTACATGTCGGACAAAGTTCGCTTCTTGTAACCTTAATTTCCTTTTCGCATCCGTTGAATGCCTCTTCAAGAGTAATTGTAACGTCAGTGTAAATGTCTGATCCTCTTTGAGGGCCGGTTCTTCCTCTTGAACGTGTGCCTCCGCCAAAACCGAATAAATCGAAGATATTGCCAATGTCAAAGCCCTGGAAAATATCATCAAAGTTAACATTCTGATAGAAGTCTTCAGCAGTAAATCCTTCCATACCTGCATGACCGAACTGATCGTATCTTTGACGTTTCTCTTCATCTGATAGCACTGCGTAAGCTTCACTGATTTCCTTGAATTTCTCTTCGGAACCTTCCTCTTCACTTACGTCGGGGTGGTATTTCATAGCCAGTTTACGATAAGCTTTCTTGATTTCCTTTTCATCAGCAGATTTGTCTACCCCAAGGACTTCATAGTAATCTCGCTTGTCTGCCATTTATTCACCTTAAAATTTGATTAAAAAAAATTAGATAAAAAAATAAAATGTTTCATCTCGCGTTAGTTTATTTTTTTATTGATTCTGATTCTGATTACCTACGCCTGAGATAAAACATTTATTCATGAATCTAATCATCTTTTACTTTGTAGTCTGCATCGATTGTGTCATCGTCGTCGTCAGGTGCGCCTTGAGCTCCGGCATTTGGATCTTGGCCTGCAGCCTGCTGTGCCTGTGCTTCAGCCTGAGCCTGCTGATAGATTTTAGCACCAATTTCCTGGACTACTTTTTCCAATTCTTCGGTTTTTGCTTTAATAGCTTCGATATCGTCTCCGGCAATGAGTTCTCTTAACTCACCAACAAGTTTTTCAACATTGGATTTTTCATCTTCGGATATTTTGTCTTTGAGTTCATCTAATGTTTTTTCAGATGTGTAAATCAATGAGTCTGCATTGTTTCTGATTTCAATTTCTTCCTGTTTTTTCTTATCCGCTTCAGCGTTCATTTCTGCTTCTTTGATTTTTTGCTCAATCTCTTCATCGGATAATTTGGTTGAGGAAGTAATTGTAATAGCCTGTTCTTTTCCTGTTCCTTTGTCTTTTGCAGTTACGTTGATAATACCGTTTGCGTCAATATCAAAGGTCACTTCAATTTGAGGAACTCCTCTTGGTGCAGGTGGGATTCCGACTAATTGGAAACGTCCGAGGGAAGTGTTGTCCACTGCCATTCTTCTTTCACCCTGAAGTACGTTGATGTCTACGGAAGGCTGGTTGTCAGCTGCAGTTGAAAAGATCTGGCTTTTCTTGGTTGGAATTGTTGTGTTTCTTTCAATTAATGTGGTTGATACTCCACCGAGGGTTTCGATACCTAAAGATAATGGGGTTACGTCTAAAAGAACTAAGTCTTTGATTTCTCCAGCCAATACTCCTCCCTGGATGGATGCTCCCATAGATACACATTCCATTGGGTCAATTCCTCTTTCAACTGGTTTTCCGATGAATTTTTCAACAAAGGACTGTACGCATGGCATTCTGGTAGGTCCACCGACCAAGATGATTTTGTCGATTTCATTTTTGCTCATTTTAGCATCGTCAAGAGCTTGCTGCATTGGTTTACCTGATTTTTGAACAATGCCGTCAACCAATTCTTCAAGTTTTGCTCTTGTTAGGCTTTCAATTAAGTTTTTAGGAGCGCCGTCAGATCCCATTGCGATGAAAGGCAAGTTAACTTCAGTGGTTAAGGTGGTTGACAGTTCGATTTTTGCTTTTTCAGCAGCTTCCCTTAACCTTTGAACTGCCTGATCGTTGTCTCTTAAGTCGATACCTTCTTTTGCTTTGAACTCGTCAGCGAGGTAGTTGAGAAGTACGTTATCCATGTCGGTACCACCGAGTTGGGTGTCTCCGCTGGTGGATTTTACTTCAAAGACTCCTCCACCGAATTCCATGATGGTTACGTCCAGGGTACCTCCACCTAAATCGTATACCATAATGTTAATGTCATCGTCATCCTGTTTGTCAAGACCGTATGCTAGGCTTGCTGCGGTCGGTTCGTTTACAAGTCTTACAACATCAAGTCCTGCAATGGTACCTGCGTCTTTGGTTGCGGTCCTTTGGTTGTCGTCAAAGTATGCAGGTACGGTAATGACTGCTTTTTCGATAGGTTCGCCTAAGAAAGTTTCAGCGTCCTTTTTGATTTTTTGAAGGATGAATGCTGAGATTTCCTGAGGGGAGTACTGTTTTCCGTTAGCGGTTACTTTTTTGTCAGTACCCATCAATCTTTTGATTGCGCTTATTGTGTTTTCAGGGTTGGTTACAGCCTGTCTTCTTGCAGGTTCTCCAACCAGCATTTGTCCGTCTTCAGTAAATGCAACATAACTTGGGAAGGATTTACCGTATTGGCTTGCTCCTTCTGCTGAAGGAATGGTTGTTGGTTTTCCTCCTACAAGAACTGATGCTGCGGAGTTACTTGTTCCTAAGTCGATTCCAATGATTTTTTCTTTTTTATTATCTGACATAAATATCACCAATTTTTCTTAATTAATAATTTATATAAACATGATTATTTTTTACAAACGATTACTTTTGAGTATTTGAGGACTTTGTCTTTGTATGTGTATCCTTTCATAAGCTCTTCTATAATGTATCCGTTTTCAACGTCTTCGCTTTCCTGAACCATTAATGCTTCATGCTTGTTCAGGTCGAATTTTTCTCCTTTGGCGGGAATTTCTGCAACGCCCTGTCTGGTCAGGACATCTGAAAATTTATTGTATATTAATTCTATACCTTCTCTGAAATCCTTGTCGCTTTCGATTGTAAGGGATCTTTCGAGGTCTTCATAACAGTCGAGGAATTCTTTGATAACGTCTTCATTAGCAAATTTTATGATTTCAGCGTTTCTTTTGTCTGTAATCTTTTTGAAATTTTCAAAATCAGCCTGAAGTCTTTGGGACAGTGAGACATATTCCTGAGTTTCGCCTTCCTGCTTTTCGAGGTCTTCTTTCAGTGAGGATATTTCCTCATCCTTTGAAGCCAGCTCTTCAAGCAGTTTATCGTATTGCTCCTGAAGATCTTCTGTTTTGTTAGTTTCTTCTTTTTCTTTTTTCTTTGCCATTCACTCACCCTTCTGTTTTTGAAAAACCCTTTGTAATAACTCTCAGCAGAGAATAACTGTTTTTGCACTTCAAATATTTGGCTTAAGGAATTTATGGACATATAGGAAAATGGTTCATCTTTCAAGAGTTATTACTCCGAGTTTTCACACCAAATATTAAAGTAACAAAAAGTTACATTTCTCTTACTTTATTATAGTAACAAAAAGTTATATAAATGTTTCGGTTATTTTCTTACATTTTGTAATAAAAATACAATACTTTAAATATGGTTTCAGATATAATCTATAAACATGACTGATACAAATGAGATTAAAAAAAATACCAAATTCCAGAATAAAGGTAATTCATCATCAGACAGCATAAAAATTACCGGAAACTACGGAAGCGATGTTGGTGAAATAGACAAGGAAGACATCCTCGATGTCATGGGCTGTAAAACGAGAAGAGACATAATAGATCTCCTAAGGCAGGAACCGATGTTTGTAAGCGAAATATCCAATGAGCTCAACGTCGGCCAGAAGGCAATCATCGCACACTTAAGGGCGATGGAAGATGTCGGCATACTCAACTCCTCATATAAGAAAGTATTGAGGGGAAGACCGCGCAAATACTATGATCTGGATAATGAAGTGACCATACACATCACAATCAACAAGAACTCATTTAACGTGGACTTCAACAATCCCAGAGACACCCTGCAGCTGCCCTCAGGCGACGAATGGTCCAAGCTTTTAGACATAGAAAAGAGACTGGACAACGGCCAGATGGAAGCTTTAGAGGAGCTTAAAAATCAGATAAGATTATATGATAATCTCAAGGCAAGAGCCGAATATATACTTGAGCGCACTCTAAGGGACAGATAATTCTATTGATTTGTATTAGTTATAACTCTTTTTTCTCTTTTTTTCCAAGTTCAGACAATATAACCTCCTCATACAATATTACCGGATTAATTTCTATCTACTTTTTATATAATGACATAATAATTGTTTCTTGTAATAGATGAATTAAAACTTAGCATGATTTTGTTAGGTAATGAAACATGTTTTTTAATTTTGTTTATACATGTTGGAGGGGAAGTATGGCTAGTGCTTTGGCAATAGCTATCAATATTGTCTCTGTCATATTGGCAGTCATAAGCTTTTACATGGCTTTGTGTTAGCTGATATGATAGTAGTATGCTGTTGAACGAGGGTAAAGGTTCGTGTTTTTTATGGAGTCACGTCCGGAAGTTTTGCGTAATTCTTCCCTTTACCAAATTTAGAAAATTTTATATAATATTTTAATTATATTATGTATTAGAATATGTTTTCTTGTTCTAATTTTTTGATCCTCTGAAACATATGTATTAACTAAATTTAGTATAATTATGTGACAGTTTATAGGTTTTTTTTGCCTATAA
>NZ_JAFSNZ010000024.1 GCF_017447225.1 Methanobrevibacter sp.
TAAAGACCCCACATGGCTTTCATGGGCAATGGCAGCAGCATACCTTATTCACGTAGCAGAAGAATACGGAATATACTTTGCAAACGGACAGTACATTCTAATCCAGAACTTCATCGACACAGGAATAAGCGCAATGTTCGGAGAAATACCGATGTTCTTCTTCCCGATGGTCAACATAGCCATCACATGGATTGCATTGCCTGCAGCCGCAGCAATATCCAAAAAACATCCGGTAATAGGACTTTCAACATTAGGATTTGCTTTAATCAACGGACTGACACATCTTGGAGCACTCATCAACGGAGGAAACATGATGGGCGGCATAACCGGAATATTCATATTCCTTCCGCTGGTTATCTGGACATCCTACGCATGTCTTAAATATGAACTTCTTCCAAAAAGAGGACTCGTCATTGCAGTGGTAAGCGGAATTATAGGCCACATCGGAGTCTTTGGACTCTACATCATAAATAAACTCTGCGGAAGCACAGTTCTCATTCCTTCAATAATAATAGTGGCATTCCTCTCAATTATAGTCGCATTGATTCTATGCAGAGTGTTGAATGTGGATGACACAAAGGTGAGCGCATGAATCATCTGGAAATAATAGAAGATATGATGGACGTTCCGATTTATCCGGCACTGTCCCTGATTATAAAGGGACACAACACTTTCTTTGATGAAAAACTTAAAGGAACCGGAGTGAGTGCAGCCGAACTGCCATATATCGTAAGAATATATGCTGACAACAATAAGCTGACCCAAAGGGATCTGTGCAATCTGTTTTTCGTGTCCGAACCTGTCGTTGCAAGAACACTTAAAAACCTCGAAAAGAAAGGATTCATCATCAGAAACAAGGATCCCAAAAACAGGACAAGAAAACTGCTGTCCCTTACAGACAGTGGAATTGAAATCAGCAAAAGAATGTTTGACATCAACGATGAATGGGAAAAGCTGCTTTTTGATAATTTCACTAGCGATGAAATTGAAAGCTACAAAAGCTTAACCAAAGCACTGGCAGTCAACTCACTGAAACTGTAAAGGTGATAAACCAAAAGGAACTGGAAGTAAAAATTGAATTATACTTCCACTCCGCTTTCAGATAAAATCCTTTCACCAACAGGCTGTTCCTCCTCAAAGTTACTGAGATAATTTTTATAGATTTCATCACTTTCAGTGAGAGTTCTTTTATTATGAAATAATTAAAATAACATAAATTCCAAATACAATAGCATGAGTGAAGAAAATCTTATGGATACAAATAGGCTGGAAGCTTTTTATGATGCAATCATTGCAATTATAGTGACAGTGCTTGTTTTGGAATTGCCGCAGCCTGCAACAGCATCCCTTGCATCAATCTGGGCTTTAAAAACATCCTATTTCGCATACTTCATAAGCTTTCTTGTGTGCGCCAACCTATGGCAATACCACCACATTATCTACAATCATGTCGACAAAATCAATACAAGGATAATCTGGCTGAATATCCTTTTGATGCTCGTTTTCTCCCTGGTTCCATACATTACGACTTTTGTTGCAAACAACCCCAATTCATTCATTCCGCAGGCGATATATGGCCTGGACTTCATTGCGGTTGACATAATTCTATTTGTAATGGCAAAATCATTGCTTAAAGTCAACGAGGAAAACAGGGACTACATAAAAAGGGCGATGAACATTCAAACAGCATTGTACACTCCTTTTGTAATCTTCATATTTGGATTTGTCATTGCGCTTTTAGGCTATCCGATTGCAATAAGCATATGCTGTCTGATAACAATGGTAAGGTCAATAATAGCTTCCCTGAGAAGCTAAAAAAGGATTGAAGCATAATTATACTTCAACCCCACTTTCAGATAAAATCCTCTCACCGACAGGCTGTTCCTCTTCAAAGTTGGAAAGATAATTCTTATAGATTTCATCACCTTCAGAAGACAATTCCATAATGTATCTTAAAACATCATCTCTTGAATAGCTGAAGTAAATATCTAAAGTTTCACTAATGCCCATTAATTCCAGCTGCATATTCAATAGCTGGTTGCAGTACTTTAACACCCACTTCTGGTCATTTGCAACATTAACAATAAATCCAGTAATAGCCGAATCGTTAATGTATTCCGCAACGTTCTGGTTGGATTTCTCATTACCTGCCTGAGACTGTGGAGTTACAAAAGTTCTTAAAATATTATTCCTAAAGATTTCAGTTTGTCTTGTATAATCGGACTGGTAGTTGTTACCACCTAAGATTTTGGATTCAATTCCTGGAGGTACAATAGCTACATTTGAATCTGCAGTGGTTCCATAATCAGCATAAAGATTTTCCTTAGCAGTGCTTGAAAGTTCAGTGATGTAAGGCTGGCCGTTCGCATCCATTGCAGGCTTGACTTCAATGATATTGTCCTTGTTGATACGTTCCACCTGATTTCTCTCCAAATTGCACTTGTGGTATATATCATCAAGGCAGTTTAAAATTATACTTTGAGCTTCCGAGTATATCTCATTATACATGAAGTTAATTACCTCTTCAGGTTCATACTTTACAGTTAAAGTTCCCTCTTCAATGCTGACGTAATTGTCAAACTCTTGCGGAGATCCGCTGACAACATCCTTAGGCATTTCATGAAGGTATAGCTGCACTTCATTATCATCATTGAACTCTTTCTTTAATCCATAACCGTGAGCACCTATTTCTAAAAATACCGGTTTAATGTATTTGCCAATGGACTTATCCCAGCGTTGAACTGGTTTGATTAGACCTTCACCGTCAACCATTCCTCCCTGCAGAATATTTTTAGCTACTTGAGAAATGTCGATTTTTCTGGCCCAAAGGATTAAAGTCAGTTTCTGTTCCTGAGATAATTTGTTTTCCTTATCAACAAGCACCATATTAACATTAGCTTTATCAATTCTGTTTTTCAAAATACCTGAAGTATAACCGTCAAGCTTTACAGCATAACGTGCATTAGCTATTGTCTTATTGATTACTGGTGGAAGTGCATCAGGCAAGTCAAGGCCAGTATTTATTCCGTCAGTTCTAGGCTGTCTTTCATCCTCACCCCAATAGCTGCGCTTGGTGTTGTACTGCTCTACACGATTATTCAGTAATCTTGTTTTGATGTAATCAGTAATTCCCATGATAACATTCCCATATATTATATTATTTATTATATTTTTTATATAAAATAAGTAATAAAATTTATGGGAACAGAAAAATGAGTGGTGGGGGAAAAGATGAAAATATTTACAAGGATTTTGGAAAATCAGATTTTGAAATATATTGCAAAACTTTAAATATAGCTGATATTATATATTTAATTGTAGATTTAGGAGGTAAAAACTTCTAGAAGTTCAGCCCCTCTAAGCTTCGTCTCCACGGGAGGCGACATTATTTCGGCATTGGGGTTCTCTAATCTTCAAATACTCTTTTTACAATTATATTTTTAATTAAATCAGCATATTCATTATTTTCGTGCTCGATACTTTGATAAACAGACCATGATATTATATCAGCCATTTGCAAACCTTTAATATTAACGGAATCTTCATGTTCTATTGTTATGGAATGGTTTTTAGGATTATTTAAACTTGGCACGAATAAGCTGTTGAATTCCTGGCGAAATTTTTCCTTATTTTTTGATTTATCTATTATTATTGATGTTTTGTTTGTAATGGGAAGTTCTTCTGCCAGTTTTGAAGCAACGATATTATATAATAAGTTGTTGTTGCAGTCATACTTAATTTTGTATTTGTTTTTCTTGTCAAATACTATTGCAATAACCTGATAATCTATTTTATTTAATTTTTTGAGAATTTTCTTCTTGATATGAGGTTTGGTTTCTGTTCCTTTTATTTCATTAGAGTTACCTAATTGCTTTTTGTTGTCTCTTCTGGTTTTATTTATTATCCTATCTAGTTTAGCGCCATCATCTACAATTATAGCGGCCATTATTAGATAGTCTGAATCACTACCCAAATCTCCTGATTCATCAATATAGACATAATCCATACTATATTCTTTTTGTTTAATCATTGAAAAACTTTAGGGGCCTGAATTTTTTTGATGAAAATTCTTTCTAATTTTCTTTATTTTTCTATTTTGTAATAGTTATTATTTTGGGTTTATAAAAATACAGATGAATTTACAATAATTTTTAAAAAAGGGTTCTATAATATCGTTAAATTTAAATATAATGCATTACATATATTTATTTGGCGATCTACATGAAACACAGATTAAATTTAGATATTAAAGACCCAAATTATACTTTGTTGAAAAAAATATTTAAAATTATGGATTCTAGAAAATCTTTACAGATTTTAGCATCCTATGGATTTAAAAACTTAGATAAACAGATATTTGTATTTAAAATCATATTTATCAGTATGTTCTTTGGATTAGATATTCCATTTATATTAAATGAACTTGAATCCAAAAAAGAACTTCGTGAATACTTTAAAATTTCTGAAGTTTTAACTGCAGATCAAGTTTACAAAATTTTTTCACAACAAAACCCAGAAAATCTTTTAAAAGCATTAAATAGAATATTAAATCATCAAAATAGAGTAAAAA
>NZ_JAFSNZ010000025.1:0-5000 GCF_017447225.1 Methanobrevibacter sp.
CTATCCAAAACATTTAAAAAATGAACCAATTCAAATAAAACAGGTTCTTATATTCACAATCTCATAAAAGAAAAGACCGGTTGTAATGATCCATATATTAATGAAAAAAAATTAGGCAATGAAATCGCTCTTAGATATTTGCCGATTGCCCAAAAGATATTGGATGAAGATGACTGTCTTGAAAATCGTGTTAAAATAGCTATTGTTGGAAATATCTTGGATTTCGGTGCTTTCACTTTGGATGACGATATTGAATCATTCATTAAGGATTCTTTAAAAAAGGATTTGGCAATAAAAGATATTGAAAAATTTGAAGATGCACTGAAAAAATATGATAATGTGCTGTACCTGGTAGACAACACAGGAGAAATTGTTTTTGATAAGATATTGCTTTCTAAAATCAAGGAATATGGTGTCAAGATTACTATTGCAGTCAAATCTTACCCTATTTTAAACGATGCATGTATGGAAGATGCAGTAAATGCGGGTTTGGATGAGTTTGGAGAAATTGTGGAAATCGGCTGCGGAACTGTAGGTTATGTTGACAGTGAAATATCAGATGAGTTTAGAAAAATATTTGATAGCCATGAATTCATAATATCCAAAGGAATGGGCAACTATGAAGGGCTAACTGAAATTGATTTGTCTGATAAAGAAGTATTTTTCCTGCTTTGTGCTAAATGCACAACAATCTCTAAGGATATTGGTGTTAATCTTCACGACATGTTGCTTTTAAATAGATAATGTGATTTATATGGATATTGCTTTAATAGGCTTTGGAAAAGTTTCATACAATTTGGTCAGATTAATCAAATCTCAAAATATTAACTTCGTCACTTCCACGCAAAACAGATCACAAAATACAATTGACCTGATTAACAAGTCCGATGTTTCAGTTTATGATTCATTCAGCCAAGCTATTGAAAATTCGGATATCATAATTTCAGCCAACTCACCATCACAGGCCATTGAAACTGCAGAAAAATATGGAAACACTTCTGCATTATATTTGGATTTGAATAACATATCTCCTAAAACAGCAAATGAAATAAATAATGTGGTTGAAAATTTTGTTGATGGTGCCATTATTGGAAAAATAGACTCAAATAATCCAGTATTATATTTATCTGGTGAAAACGCAAAAGAATTACTTTTCTTAAACGAATTCCTAAATGTTAAGGTAATTTCCAATAGAATCGGTGATGCTTCCACTTTGAAATTGCTCAGAAGCATTTACACCAAATCATTATCAGTTCTTCTGATTGAAAGTTATGATTTAGCTCAAAGCTTAGGTCTGGAGGATGAATTCTTTGATGTATTGTCACTGACTGAAGGTGATGATTTTAAGCAGAAATCTCTTTCCAGAATAAACAATACCTTAAAATCTTCCAAAAGAAAATCCGAAGAATTGGAAGAGATTTTGCAATACTTTAATAGTGATGAGTTGAAGATGGTTAAAACTGCATTGGACAAGCTTAAGCAATTTTAACATTAATCTTGAATCCCTTTTTATCTTTTTTTGTTTTTCCACTCACTGGAATGAAGTGTGAATCTAATATATATCTTAGATATGTGACTTCACGTGCAGGCAATCTTAAATTGGTTTTAATTTTTTTGCCTTCACTTTTAAGCTGAACGGATATCTTATTGTTTTTATCAACATATAAATCCGCATTCAGGCCTTCCTTCATAATTTTTGTTTCAAAACGTGTGAGATTCAATCCGGCATCAATACTTAACGGTGCATTCACATCTTCGACATTACCTTGTCTGAAGTTGTTATTTGCTTCACGGGCACTCATTCCTTCATTCGTTTTTGTTGCAACATACCATGCTCTGTCAATCACTTTTGAAACTTTCTGCATTTCAGGTATGACTCCTTCAGCTTCATAACTTTTCATCAGTTCCATTACTTCCTGTTTTGTCACATCCATTTCAATAGAACTTATTGCAAGACGTGTCATTACAGGACCATAATTTGATCTTCTAAAAGTAGCCCAAACGGATTCCGGATTGGAATAAACTCTCTTTTTGATGATTTGATTTATGGTTTCACCATTCAAGTAAGCTATTTTTGAGAGATTTCCTCTTGAATAAGTATTCATCCGTTTGTATATGTCTGTCCAGTTACGGCCCAAATCAATATTATTGTTGTCGATTTCTCTTTCCAGAATTTCGACAGTGGATTTGGGAAGTAATTTCCTGATTTTTGAGGTTATAGTATAGTCATTATCAATAATTGATTGTCTGATTAAGCGTCCGGAATATTTATCCTTATCAAGTTCTTTTACAATATGGAATTTTAATTTTGAACCTAAAAATTCGTTTAATGCATACCATCTTATTTCGTTTCGGTTAGTATAATTTTTCGGCATTCCAACAAAGTTGCCTTCGGCAATGAATTTTTGAGCTTTCTGAGATATTTCATCAAGAGATATGCTTGCTGAGGTAATATAGTCACTTGCACCATCATTAATCATCTGTGTGAGTCTGATGGGAACGCTGTATGATAGAACCAACCTATGGTGAAGTCCTTCGAAAGACTTTATTTCATCAGCACCAAGTGCCAGTGCCATTTCGCTTCTAGCATCAAAATCTACAAAAAATGGGGCATGATTTGCACTGAATCCTTTGTTCAAATAAACAACAAGCTTTTTAGATTCATTGTCTGCAATTTTTCGAGCTTCTTTAATCAGTTTTCCATGTCCTTTGTGGACAGGATCAAAATCTGCACTTATACATATCAAAATAAACACCAAAAAAGAAAATTAGGAGATTAATTTAATAATCTCATTACTCCGCTTATTACTAACCACATTCCGATTAGCGTACCTAAAATAATTGGATTTGCAATGTATGTTCCGATAATGATATAACATACACCCAGTATGATTCCGACAATTCCAATGTAAAATCCATATTTGGAATTACGATTATTAACCAGGGAAATAACTCCTGCAATAATTAGTATGATTCCTGCAAGATAAAGTGTTATTTCAGCTAAAAATCCGAATAATGCTGGATTGAATATCAATCCTATACTAATTATGAGAAGCACCACTCCCAATATAATATCAATTACTGAACCCGGAGTGTTATAATCGATTATTGCTATACCAGTTATTAATGCATAGATTGATATAAATAAAACTGATAATCCCAGTATTGCACTGGTCGTTATAACTCCAAGTATTGGAAATGAAATAATCATTATTCCTAAAATTATAGCCAGTAAACTAACAATTTTATTTTTCATTTAAATCCTCCACTTATTAATTATTAAATTATTATTATTTCAATATAATGGTATATGTTTGATTTTAACTTTTGACTGATTCATATTTGCATTTTTAACTTCAGCCATCCATTCGCTTTTACATTCACAATCGTATTCTATTGGGCTTTGAGTTAAATTACAGTCTATAATCATATGTTTTAAATCTTTATTGCATTTCTTACAGTTATATGGGCCACGTCTTGATCCGAATCCTGAGGTATCGAGAAGTGCAGGTATCTTAATTTCGTCTCTAACAGTATTGATGATTTCAATACAGCTCCAAATCCATGGGGGTTGGTAAGCGCCTTTTCTCCAAAATCTTTCAATAACTGTTCCGCCATGAATCGTTGCGGGGCAGAATGATAATCTGTCTACGCCAATGGATTCGCAATGTCTTGCAGTTTCTATTGCTTCAGCTATTGCTTCGCTTTCACTGACAAGTATTGGTTTTACAAAGATATATGCTTTGGATTTGAGATTATATCCTTTTTCATCTTTTAAATCCTGCATTGTTTTAACTGCATCTTCAAAATCTTTTAATGTGAATCCTTTGTTGATTTTGTTTAGACGAGTATAATCATTGGATGTTTCAAGGCCAATACTAACTTCAAATAATCTGTTCCCAATGATATTAAAGATATCATCCAGATATTCCTCTTTAACATATTCAGGCCTTGATTCCACAATAATTTCAGCTACATTATCCATATTGGCTAATGTTGTTAGGATTTTGTTACGGGCATCTATTGGAAGCTCATATGGATTTAGAAAACTGCCTGATGCGAATAATTTAACGGCTATTCTGTCCTCACTTTCAATATCAAAACGGGACAGATGATCATTGAATATGCTGATAATAGTTTCACTATCAATAGGTTCCAGCGTACAGTCTGAAACATAACTACACATTGTACATCCTCCGCTGTCGCCTAATGCCCAAGCACAACCTGGTGTAGGCAATATTATAAACAGTGTTTTTGACACGCCATCATAAGTTAAATCATCATTATACCAGCTAGCTCCAACTTGTTCTGGAGTTTTAGGGTCTTTTCGCTCAAAAGCCCTTTTTCTAATATCTTTGCATAAATTTTCAATTTCCATTATAATATATTATGGTTGGTGGTATAATAAAAGATTATGGTTAAAAATTATTTGTTATTAACTTGTGTATACGTGATTTAAAAAAATAAAAAAGAAAAAGTAAGCAAGTTTAGAAACTTGCAATTACGTCTCCTAATAATTTAATGGATTCTTCTACGTTTTTACCAACAGGGGAACCTGCTACGTATTGAGTTACACCCATTTCAGCTAAGCCTTCAATTTTTGGAATGAACTCATCAGGAGTACCACATACTGAGAATGCGTCTAATGCTTCGTCAGTTACAGCACCGATAGCTCCACCGAAGTCACCTTTAGCTAAGAATTCACCCATTTTTTCGTTGAATCCTTCAGGTAATCCGTGTCTTTCGATAACTGGAGGTGGTGAACCTGCTGCGATAAATGCAACTACAATTTTAGCTGCGTTTTTAGCTGCGTCAGAGTCTGCACCAATGGATGTTGCGGTGTATGCACCTACATCAAATTCTTTGTCTCCACCAGCTGCTTCGATACCTTTTTTGATCATAGGCATAGCTGCTTCGTAATCTTTAGGGTTGGAAGCGTTAATTAATACACCGTCTGCGATTTCTCCAGCGGTTTCTAACATTTTAGGTCCTTGAGCACC
>NZ_JAFSNZ010000026.1 GCF_017447225.1 Methanobrevibacter sp.
ATCAATATTCACCACATCTACAAAACCAACATCATACTCGAAAAAACTCAAGTACTCATAAAATGTATCGCTACATGTGGAAAGCAACCATCATTGTTATGATTGTTATATACAATTTAACTTAGGTCATCGCCATAATTCATATAGCACATCTAATAGACAGAGATATTTAATTAACAAAATCAATTAAAATATATTGCAAAAATTATTTTTAATAAAAAATATTTATAATATATGAATAAAATCTTTAAATAAAATTAATTAAAGATTAAAATAAAAAAATAATTCGAATTATGAAATATTTTAGAATAAATTTTATACAACAGAGATGATAAATAAAAAATATAAGAATTAATTAAAAAAATAGTCCCAAATAAAAAAATGAATTATATATTAAAAGAATATGAAAAAAATATTGAATAAAAATAACTAGTATATAAACTTAGCTATTTTCATGATGATTTTCGTATAACAGAGATAATTCTAGTTAAACTCCTATGCATTTTAATGGCATATTGTTCAACAAGTTCAAATCCCACTTCATTTATCATAGGATCCAAATCCACATAATGAGGGCTTGCCATACATAAATATGCATCATCAGCCATGTTATCATAGATTGCATGGAAAAATTCTTTAAATATATCATCCCCATCAATGTCCCCAGTGGATGTGGAGATTCCATATGGCGGATCTGTAACAACACCTGCTACTTTTTCATACATCTTAAGTTCACGGACATCCAGATGGAATGTTCTATAATCGGTTATTCCACAATAATCCAGATTAATAGCTGTTCCATTTTTCATCTTCCAGTTAACGTCAGACCCCACGACTTTACATCCAATCAGACCTGCTTCAATCAGTATTCCTCCAGTCCCACAGAAAGGATCCAAAACCAACTGCCCTGCTTTAACTCTTGAGAGATTCACCATACATCTTGCAAGCTTAGGACTCATTGAACCGGGATAGAAAAATGGTCTTTTATGAGGTTTAATCTCTTCAAAATGCTTTTTATTGAGATGATATCTTTCAATTGCAATATAAATAACATCTTCGAATGCAACCAGCCTTACTAAAGAATTCGGCTTATTTAGCTTAACTTTAATGTTTTCAGTTTTTTCCAGAATTAGTGAACCTGCCCTTCTTTCAATGGCTACTGTATCTACTTGAGAATTGAATCTTTTCAATCTTACAGCAAAATTCTCATGAATATAATCCTGCCAGTCAATTGATAATAAATCTTTTTCCAAATCGTGTATATTGGAAGTCTTTATTATTTGGTGAACCTCATGAGTATAACCTAATCTTCTGGTTAATATCTGATAATATTCATCTATATCCTCTGAAGAAATATTATTTAATATAACTAATCCTTCTGTTATTACATCCAAATTACATTTCATCTCTTCACATTCAATAACGGCTTTAAGTTCGCCCTGGGGCAGTTTTGGATGTTCCTGTGACTGTATACATAATAATTCCATTATCTAATCACCAATGAAGATTTATCTTTTAAATTTATCAAAATGTCTTTTTATTATAGTTTCGCTTGAGTCATCCACATCATTTTTCTGAGATTCATCATCTTTTCTGGAATATTCCCTATATTGATATTCATCATCATTATTATAATAGTAATCTTCATCACTGCGAGAATAATTACTGCTTACTTCATTATAATAGTTTCCATCATCATAATTGTTTGCTGATTCATAATCGTTATTCAACGCACGATTAATGTTATGTTCCAGACTTTCCTCATAAGGTTCATACTGATACCTATTTCTTTGAGGTTCCTGATAGGATATGTCTTCAGGATAATAGTCATATTGTCTGCGTGAGTATTGCTCTTCCTGTCTGATTGGAGTGATTACATAATCGTCATCATCATAATAATTATCAATATCCTGCTGTGGAGACTGATAATACTCCTGATTTGCATAATAATCATTCCTATTTTGATAAGAAGGCTGATAATAATCAGAACCCTGATAGCCAGGATTGTTGAAATTCTGCCTATTCGGCTGATAATATGATCTAGGCTGTGTCATTTTGGAAAAAATAATATCTTCCACTTTAGATGGATTGGATATATTTTCAAGAACCATCTGATTGTTATCATATGCACTGTACACACTGACTGATCCCACATTAAATAATCTTGATAAAATACCTTGGGACGTGTTAATATCCTGAATGGTGGAATAAGGCATGTAATTCTTACGGGTAATTAATATACCTGATTTTACAATGATTTTAGATTCTGTCAAAACATAATCCTTGGAATACCAGCCAATTATTTGCCATATGATATAAACAACAATCAAAAGAATTACTACAAAAACTCCAATTGCCGTATATCTGGTTAAGGACAGTTTAACATAGGAAATCATATAAACCTGCATTTCCCCAACGAATTGAATAATAGCTCCAGAAACAGATAAAACAAGAATTAATAAAATCAATCCAAAAATAGCTTTTTTACAACCCAACAGCATATTAGGTTTAGCCTGATAAATAATTCTATCATTTGCCTGATTATCTTTTTTTCCAAACATAATAATACTATTAGTCGTTAATTTTAAATAAAGTTTTACAAAAAAAGTATAAAAAATAAGCCTCAGCTCGCCCATCATTCATCACTAATCAGAGCTCATAGGGTTCATCATAGGCTTATTTGTAAAAGAATAACTAACCGAACATTACGCCAGCTTCTTTTTTGAACTCATCATCATGTTCTGAGTCTACAACTTTATCAACAGCATCCATGAAATCTGCAACAGTTACCTTATCACGTTTTTCACGAATAGCAAACATTCCTGCTTCAGTACAGACAGCTTTCAAGTCCGCACCGGACAATCCATCAGTCAGGTCGCTTAAAAGGTCAATATCAGCTTCTTCATCCAATGCCATTCTTTTAGTATGAATTTTAAGAATTTCTTTTCTTCCATCCTCATTTGGAAGAGGAACTTCAATGAATCTGTCAAAACGGCCAGGTCTTAAAAGAGCAGGGTCTAAAATATCAGGTCTGTTGGTTGCACCGATAATACCGATATCTCCTCTGGATTCAAAACCATCCAATTCAGCAAGCAATTGCATTAAAGTCCTTTGAACTTCCCTGTCACCACTGGTTGAACTTTTAAGCCTTTTAGCAGCTACAGCATCAAGCTCATCTATGAATATAATGGCTGGAGCTTTTTCTTTTGCCAATTCAAATACTTCACGTACAAGCCTTGCACCTTCCCCAATATACTTTTTAACAAATTCGGAAGCGACAATCTTGATGAATGTGGCATTAGTTTCATTTGCAACAGCTTTAGCGAGTAAAGTTTTTCCAGTTCCCGGAGGACCGTATAACAATATTCCTTTAGGCGGATCAATACCAATTTTTTCAAATAATTCAGGTTCTTTTAATGGTAATTCAACAGTTTCCTTAACTTCAACAATTTGCTCTTCCAAACCACCGATTTGTTCATATGTAACATCAGGTTTTGCTTCAATTTCCATACCTGAAACGTTTGCATCTTTTTCAGAAGGCAATACTTCGACAATACCAAAAGTCTGTTGGTTTAGAGCAACTCTGGAACCTGGAACCAATAATTTTTCATCTAAGAATTTTGAGTAATTAACAAGAAAACTAGGACCAGTACTACTTTTAACTGTCATCCTATTTTCATCTAAAACTTCAGTAATAGTAGCTAAAACTAAAGGTGGAGATCTAAATCTTTCTACTTCGGAACGTAAGGATTTAGCTTCTCTTTCTAATCTAATTTTTTCATTTTCAATTAGAACTTTATCTTTTTCTAATTTCCTAACTTTCCACATCAAATTACTTTTTGCTTTGGATTTCTCTTCACGTAGTGAGGAAATTTCATCCTGCAAGGTTTCGACTTTTTCAATTAACTCCTCTTTAGAAGAATTTTCCAAATCATCAAAATCATTCATGTGAATCATCTCCATATAAAATTTCTACAACAAAGTTACTTTTAATAACATTTAGTTATCATCAAAAATAACTATTAACTTTTCCTATACTCCAATAAAAAAATATGAATTTCCTAATATAAAATATTATAACATTTAAATTTATAAATATTATGGGTCAATTCACAAAAAGTGAACAATAAATAA
>NZ_JAFSNZ010000027.1 GCF_017447225.1 Methanobrevibacter sp.
ATACTGCAATCGCATCACTGTCAAATTCATTGTCAGGCTCCTTTAAAAGCCTTAAAGACATCCCTTCAGCCAAAACTGCACCATTTTTGTGATAATTCACACCGGTTATCGTGAAAAGCTCACCACAATCATATTTTTTCATTTCATCAAGATTTTTCTGAAATTTTCTTTCATAATCAATGTATGAATCGATTCTATCCCTCAGCTCCAGATAATCATTTATGTTTTCCTTGCTTTTATCACCGGGAATAGAATTTATCGCCTTTATAATGGCATTTTTAGCCGCTTCAAACATTTCCAGTCGCAGAGTCATGCCTTCTGATATATCAAGTATATTATATGCCCATTTTTTAAGCATTCTTGCCTTGTTGTCAGCCACCACACTGTTTGAAGACAGCTCCAATGAGCGGTTATAGCATTTTTCAGAGTCATAAAATCTGTAAATGCTTTCCAGAATGATTGCCTTTCTGTTCCAGTCATTATAATAACTGCTATCCAAATCCAGCGCCATATTGATGTATGTTAGTGCTTCATCATTATTGCCATCCATATGCAGACTCCATGCCTTATCCGAATATACCTCTGACTGATTTACAGAGTAATCTGACGTTTCATCATCTTCGTATCTGCGGCCCCAGTTCTGGGCGTCCATGAATGCGCCGTGAACGTCATCTACAGGATCACCTATCTGCCATTCCCGCATAATTTATACCTCAAATTAATTAAATATTAATACACTTAGCAAAGTTCAATATCATCAGGAATTCTTAAAAAACCTTCAATTGGTTCTTCAAGATATCCTCCATTTTTTAATTTTGAAATTATATTTCTTAAGTCTTCAGGTTTGATAGTAAAAAATTTATCCATTAATATTTCCAAACAATCAGTATGAATTCCACATCTGGACAAAATGTAATCAAATTCCATTAGAAAGATATTTATTTGACTGATTTCTTTTCTTGAAAGTTTTTCTCCATTAATGGAAGTAATATATGGACCGTATAATTCAAATTTATTGAACCATGTGTTGCAATTGAGACATTTGATTTCATAATCAAAATCCCCAAAACAATCAGTAAAAACGGGCAATTCCCAATTTTCCAAATCATCTAAAAATTCATAAAATAACACATGACTATCTACTTCTTTGAATTTATTTCCACAAATAGGACATTCAGAAAATGAAGTTAATCTTTTACTTTTTCTAGGGCTGAAATACTTTAAATACTCATCATATGATTTATTATTTACTTTAAAATACAATCTGTTCAAATCATCCAAAATACGATAATCATGAGAATATCTCAAAAAATATTCCCAGCAACAATCATAAGCATTTTCAACATCATTTTTCTCTTTAAAGTAGTATATGAAATTTTTAAAATAATTAAATAAAGATATATCTTTACCAATGATGGATTTTTTAAATTCTTCATAGTCTTTAAAATATAATAAAATATCCAATTTTTTGCGAAATGCTTTTTCATTATCATTATCAATATCCAATACCCTGTTTAAATACTCCAGGCTTTCTTCATATTTTTCTAAATTAAATAATACTTCTCCTTTTAAATTTAATGTTTTTATATGATTAGGATTAATTTTTAAAAGTTCATCACAGTATCTGATTATCTCATCACTCTGGCCATATTTATCCATAGAATCTATCTTTTTAAAGCAATCATCGAAATTATCCTGCGTAATCTTTTCATCATCAAATTTGAATAATGATTTTTTATCCTCATTAATTTCTGGATTTTTAGAATTTTTATCAACCATAAAAACACCTTTAAATATAATAATACAATGGCCTTTTGCAGTTTGGACATGATTTTTGTTTTCCAACGAATATCTTACCACAATTAGTGCATTTGAATCTTTTTATCTTTTCCATATTCTGATTTTTGAACAAATCTAATTTTTTATCTCCGTATTTGATATATAAATCAACATCTTCCATGTCCTGCTTTCTCAAATAATCTTTACCAGTAAATTCTTTAATTTTCTGGGCTAATCTATAATAAGTATCGGGATATCCTCCGGACATCACAATAAATAACATCTTTTTACCACCAAATATTAATTTTAATTCACCTCTTGGACCATCAAGTGCAGTTTCCCTTTTATGCTGAACTTTTTCATGATAATCCCCATAATACCAGTTATAAACATTATAATCTTTTATGAATTTCAATATGGAATTTATAGTATGATCATCCAAAGGAATTGATTCCTTTTTATAATGAAATTCTTTATTTATAAAATCAATCGTGAATGAAGTACTGCAACCATGAAATAATCCATAACAAATGCTAAAATCAAGTTTACATAATTTTAGCTGCATATCTGTACTTTTATCAAAAATTCCTTTTTCATTAATATCATATCTGGCATCAGTGATTATATAGTCAAGAAATGATACATCAAAAACAGGAACCCCTATAATTGACTCCAAATAGTTATTTAATTGAATTATTTCATCATAATATTTTGTATTAATATTGATTATTGATTTAACTCGGCCATTTTCAAAAAAACGAATGGAATAGTCTAAATTTCGATTAATATTCCATTCATGATCAGACATTGAAAATTTATCATACTCCATAGAAAAATCAATAATCCTTTTAATATCATCCTGACTAATAACTTTTTTATTGATATTTTCAGTATTTTTTATGAATTTTTTTGTCTTTTCCAAATCAAGCCTTAAATCATCTGAATTTTCATCAATATCAACTTCATATTTATCAAAATAGCATTCTTCATTTTCTACATCAATGACAAATGAAGTTCTTATTGAGGAATAATGCCTATAAGTATAATCTTGTTCAAATTTTATTTTATCCATCATTCTACTCCAGACTTTTTAAGTATTCCTGAAATCCTCCAATCTGGCCTAAAATATTTTTAAAGTATTCAGCGGAATTTGGCATTCCGTTTTTTGAGTGGACATCATATAGATAGGCCAGAATCTGTATGACCTCCATATTGAATCCTACCTGAATGTCATGCTCGCGCAGATACATTATATCCTCTTTGACATCACCCATGTCCTCGCCTGCACGAAGGAACATGTAGAAGTTTAAAAGATGCCCATAAAGTTCCATATCCTCTCCGGTGTGGTAGTGATAGTCCGCCAGCTTGAAATATGCTGATATCAGCAAATTGACATCATATGAATACTTAAGGATATCAAGACTTAATTCTTTCAGATGTTTTTCGCTGTGCATTGCCTGGTAGAGCTCGCACTGTTTCATTAGAATTTGTGCTGAAACTGGATTGATCATCTTTGCCGTTTTCAGGTATTTTTCAGCCTCATCAAGTTTTCCAAGATTCATTAATGCAATTGAATATATCAGATAGACTTCTTCCAAGGATTCACCAAGATCCAATACATTTATGGATTCCACATCACCTATATAGACACTGTATAGGATTTCCTCTATGGGATTTGCAAAGTGATAGTAGTCTATTGTTTTATATTGCGGGTTTTCGTCAAGAAAATCACTGATATTTCTAATTACTCCATCAAAGTCCCCTCTGTTTAGAAGTTCTATGGATTCATCTAAAATTTCCACTTGAATCACCTCTGTTAATATTATTTATATTAACAGGTTAATAACAATTTCTATACATTAGAATTTGAAATGCAAAAATCATACAGCATCAGATGAAAAAGCAAATATAATCATTTAATAACCTTTTTATTTAAAATCATTGCCCTTTTTTCTATAAATAAACTGTTTACCATTTTTAATTTTATCAACAATACCCATATCATCTAAATTATTTAAGTCTTTGGTTGCAGTATTTCTTACAACACCAAACAAATCCATATACTCTTTAACTGTAATTTCAGAAACATCATTCAATTTCAGGAACTGTTTTTGACGTGAATTTAATCCATTTTCATTTTCATTGGACCTAAATATTACCTTGAAAAATCCTTCGGATTCTACAAATTCAGGTTCTTCCAAATCGTTTAAAATCATTGCATCTTTCATACGTTTTATACCTGTTCCAACATGTTCCATATATTTTGTTTTTGAAAATATATTGCAGATTGTTTCATTTCTATGAAGTGGCTCGTTTTCTTCCAATAGTTCTACAGTTAATGGATATACTAAACGTCCAGGGCTTTTTATTTCAATTCTGTCATTGTAGATATAAAATGTTATTGCAGCTGTTGTGATTGTGTAATCTCTATGTGCCAGGGCATTTACAAGTGCTTCGCGTATCGCTTCAAAAGGGTATTCATGGATAGTTTCTCTTTTAAAACCTTTTATTTGGGAGATATTGACCAGTGTTTTATTAAAAAATATTTCTGCTTCTTGAAGCAATTTTAAAAATGACATATTGAATTCTGCTTTATCAAATGTCTTTACTCCTTCATCGTCAAAAAATCGAACCATTTTCACATGATGAGATAAATTAAATTTGGAGATGTCTTTTGCAAAAAATAATGCACCCGCAGCATTTAATCTAAACTCTCCATCAACATATTCACCAGCACGTATTGTTGATAAGACTTTGGTCAATCCTTTTTCATCTCTTATCTGTTCAATAGGTTCATAATCCAATACATTGAAAAACAAATTCAATGCATCCATATCCACATCATCACATGAAGAGTTTAATAGTATCTCAGAATCAAAAGCACGATAATTCCTTAAGTTTTTGGCAATAAAATCAGCCAAACTTTCTTTAATTGCATTCATTAAATCATATCGATTATTAAATCTTGTGTAACTATGATTTTTGACTTTTTTAATAAATGCTTTAGTTTCATCATCCCTGAATTCAACATCTTTAATATATATTAATGCATCATTATGACTCTTGTTATAGAGATCATATTCCAGTTCAGTTGGTGATTTTCCAGATTCAAGAATACTGCCATAATCCGAGCCAATCAATCCTATGTAGATGTCTGAATTGATAACCTCTTCAGAATATACTTCTTTAGGTGAAGTTCCTGCTGCAGATAACTCTTCAAAAAGAAAAACATCGAAGAACCTGTTTAAAATGTAGTCATTTTCAATTTCTTGCTTGATGAACTTTCGCTCATGTTCAAATTCTCTTCTAACGCTACTAACAAAAATTTTATATTTCATGTTTACCCTCATTAATCTGATATAATAAATACACTTGAAATGATAATATTTCATTTAAAGTATTAAGTAATATAATATTAAATTATTAACTATATAAACATTATGTAAATCAAATAAAGTAAATAAATAATTAAAATAGAAAAAAACAATATTAAATACTTTATTTAAAATATTAAACTTATATAAAACTATTTTTAATTTTAAAAAAATCCTGAAAAAATTGATAATATATAAAAAAATTTTTATAATCGTTAATTAACTAAGCTCATTTATATATTTTTAATCAATAATTGATAAAACGATTAAATAAATTAGATAGTTATAATTTATAATTAAAAATATGAATTGAATATTAAATTAAAACCTGCTCAATAAAAATGCCAATATGCTCAATCCAAAATTGATAATATTGATAATATCAACAATCAAAATAAATAATTAATTTCTTTATATACTTTTAATGAATAATTAAAAATAGAATAAATTAAAATAAATAAAACTCAAAAAGAAATAAAAATATCGCCCTTAAATATAATTAAAATATAGTCAATTTAAAATTGATAATATTGCAAACATCACAAAACAAAAATCAATGCCTACAGCATGCATTCGCATGCCGGAACAGATAGACATTGAATATATTTACTTATACAAATTTTGGAATCCAAAAATAGAGTTTTTAACTCCAATTAATATTATGGAAATGAAGTATATAAACGTGACATAGAATTTACATTTAAAAATCAGAATATGTTAAGCATATAGCTCATTAATATCATGGCCACATTTTTGCAGATTAATGATTGAATTACATTTAGAAAATGCATTGAATCTTAAAGGCTTGTAAAAACGTTTTATATTTACTGTCTGACCATTTTTCTTAATTTTACCTAACAGCAAGAGTTGGTAATGTTTAATGTTTCATTGTATAGTTCATCAACAATTTTTGTAAAGTTTTCTTCAAAAAATCCTGTTTCATCAATTTCAAGCTTCTCACTCATATACTGATTTTTTGAAATTTCCTTAAAATTATAGATGTTTAAATCAGAAGAATTTAAGATATTATCTTTAGTATAATTCAATTCCAAACATTTTTCATAAGGAATATTATTTAATCTGACAAAATTATTCAGCTGATCTGAAATATACTCGCTATGTGTCGTTAACATTATTTTTAAACCATTATTAACTGCTTTAACAAGATATTTAAGTAAAAGCAATTGGTTTTTTGGATGCAGATGAGCTTCCGGCTCCTCAATGATTAAAAGATCACCTTTTTTCAATACATACTTTAAGTATAAGCTAAATAATGTCATTTCATGAATTGATGTTGAAAGTATTTTTGATGAAAGAGAATTACCAGAATCCATATCATTATAAACAATGTCATTGATAAAGTCCTTTTCTTCAACATCTATCAGAATTCCTGAAAATTCCTTATCAAATTCACAGCCAAGATCATAGTAATAACCATTATTGCCGCTATCAATATTGATTATATTATACAAAACATCAGATTGTGTTTTTGACATGTCTGATTCATTTTTTACACGTCTGGACAACATTTTTTTATCAATGATAATCTCTGAACGTTCAGCAGGAATATAATATGATTTTTCCAATAAAACATTATCTAAAATTGAATGAGCGATTGAAGAGTATGTTATTGGAAAAATTGAGTCAAAATCATTAAAATTATTGAAAGCGGATTTCACATTTAAATAAATGAATTCATTGTCATTTTCTAATTCAATTGTAATTTTTTCATCATCTTGTGAAATATAAATCGTATTGACCAATCCAATGACATCAGGATGGAAATCCAATGATTTTCCTTTCATTTTTAAGAATTTAACGTCATTTAATATGATTTCAAAAAAATCATGATTAAAATTAATAAGGCCATCTAAACTTTCACCGAATTCTTCAGCAATTCTTTCTTCAAAAATTATTGCAAAATATTTTAAAATGCCGTCATCCAACAATTCAAAAAATGTATCTGCAGGTATTTTAAATGCTTCACAACCTTTATTAAAATTATCTCTGAAATATTGGCCTATTTCATGACTTAACTGAATAAATTGCTTTTCATGATCTTCATCAAAATATTTGGAAGTGTTTGAAAAGGACACATCAATATCCCTGTGATAATCATCTTTATTAATAGAGGAAAAAGAATGAATTAATTTAGCAACAAATGATTTTCCAGAATCATTATCACCAGTAAATACTGTTAATGGTACAATATCAATATTCGCATTCTTTAATATTCCGAAATTATTTAAACGAACATTATTAAACTCATTCTCCATTTTTTTAACTCCTTTTTATCCATTTTCCTTATTTATTAAAAAATATCTTTTTTGTTAATCATAATATGAAATTATTTTTCCTTAATGATTTGCTTAAGCTCTTTAATCTCCTGTTTAAGCTCATCAATAGTCTCTTCATTTTTCAAAAGCTGCTGGTTAACCTCACTCAGCTCCTCTTTAAGCTCAATGATATGAAAACTGCCTTCCTTTAAAAGGTTGTCCATGAAATAGGTTGACATGGCTCCGGTAATGGCACTGAAAATAAATACTCCAACAATCAGAAGAATCAGACTGACGATTTTACCGGATAGTGAAACAGGCGTAATGTCACCATATCCTACAGTGGTTAGACTTACAACGACAAACCAGAGATTGTCAAATAGGTTGTTCATTCCCGGATCAATCACATAAAGGCTTAAGGTTGAACCTATAATAATTAAGATGAAAACCGCCAGTATCTCATCAAGATGAGTGTCTTTAAGGAATTTTCCGATGACTGTGAAATACTCACTTACTAAAAACAGTATCCTGAATAGTCTGATTAATCTGAGATATCTTAAAAACATGAACGGGGACAGTATCATGTCAAAGGGAATGGAAGCGATAAGCTCAATCCAGTTGTCCCTGAAGTACTGTCTTTTGTCATCTGATTTGAAAAATCCGTAAAAGAAATCAAAAAGCAGAATTATACATGTGATTATGTCAAAAATAAGTATTTTTTGATAGAAATCCGCTGAAACGTCAAAGATTACCGTGGATGTTATCAGTATTACATCAATGACGATAATGATGCTTAAAATGACCTGTGCAACATTCAGGAACTTCCTGTTCATAATATCTTAATCCTCATAATCATTGATTGATGATATCAGACTTTCCATATCACCCAAAACATTATGTAAGTCATCATCATTCGTTTTGGACATGTTTATGACCAGTTCGCTTGACAAATCATCCAGCTTGTCAATGATGGCGTTCATATTGGCCATCTTATCGTTAATCTCACTATCTATTCTAACGGAATCCTCGTTTGTAAACTTAATCAGGTTGACGAGACTGTCATACTGGTCAGCGAAGATTTTGTGGCAGTTGTCAATGACCGCCATGAACTTGTCATAGGTTATCTGAGGCGGTGCGAACTTGGCGTTGATAAGCTCCTTTGTCTTTAATTCTTTCTCGTCATACTGCCTTTTAAGCTCATTTGCCTTTGTAAGATGCGGAGAATAGATTTCATCCAATACCTGGATTGTGTTTTCCTCACGGACAACGTCAGTATTGCTTTTATCAGGAACTGGTGTTTCATCCTTTGAAATGAGTTTATGGATGATAAAGCCTATTGCAAAGGCAATCATTGCAATCATAACATATACAATAAGCACACCCAAGGAATATCCTCCGTTTTCACCTGAAATAAATGTTCCTATGGCGTTTAAAATGCCGATTACAATAATAGCTAGTGTGACAATTTTGGTTTTGGCCAGTCTGAATTTTCTTCCGGTATACCAGTATAAAAGAAAATGCTTGATGTCCTCGCCCAGACCGCCAGTGTAGAAGCTGGAATCTAATCCTGCCAGTTTATGGATTATAAATCCAAAGAGAAATGCAAAAAGAGCAATAAGCAGTGAGAAAAATAGTCCGAATTCTATCGGAGGCATATCAATAAAAGAAATAAACGTGACTAAAAATATAATCCATGTGATAAATTTCGTTCTGGAAAACACGTAACGGTTGTTTTCGCTCCAATAGAATAAGAGATTAATAATGTTCATGATATTATATTTAAAGCAATCAATATTTAAAATATATCACTTATTCAACAGATAATGAATCAGAAATCCTGCTGCAAAAACCGGAACGGAAAATATTAAAGCAATAATTACTGAAGCAATAACTGAGATAATGGCATTATATTGACCAGCAGATATTACAAAATAAAAAATTAACGCATAAATGAATCCTATTGAAAATACTGCCTCGGAAATGATTTTTGATTTGGACAATCTGTATTTTTGAGTCGTTTTATCCGGCCAGTAGAATAATCTTTGAGCCCATTCATTCTGGACTATCCCATTATCCTTAACAGATAATTCATTTTTATGGCCATCAACCAAATTTATGCCGCAATTTTTACAGAAAGTTTCACTCTCATCATTTACAGTCTGACATTCAGGACAAATCCTATTCATTTCAATCACCACAGATCCATCAGATTATAATTTAACTTTTACTTTTTTAAATTCATCCCACATTGCAGGTCTGTTTTTATATTTCACTTTCCATTTATTTAACTTCTCTAAAACGACTTTTTCACCACCAGGTACAGTTAACATTTCATTAAGCAGTTTAACAATGCTTTGATAATGCTTTCTTGAACCGGTGTTTGACACTTTGTGCTCAGCGATGAAAGAATATTTCTCAAGCAATTCCTTTGAATAATTTTTAGATAAGCGCTTCCTGTAATAAGATAAATCATATTCATGATGAATATTTTCGATCAGACGGCCGTAAAGTCCCTCATAAGCAAAACATTCATTTAAAAAAGAATTAGTGTCCTTGCAATTAATGAATATGTCTTCCCTTAACTCAATCCATTCATCTTTAGAATACTGTTTTTTTAATTCCTTATAATAATCAATATCTCCATATTCAATGATTAATTTGTATAACTCCTTTTTATAGTTACCTGAATCACCAGTTTTCAAATATAAATCTTTTAATTGGATTTGAAACTTGTGCCTGTCATTTACATATTTACTGTTTAAAATTCCCTTCTTAATTAGCCCGATAGCTTTCGGGTAATCTTCAGCCTCAAGAGCATCATTTATAAACTGCTGTCTTACGTGAGGATAATTAACATTTTTCAGCATAAATTCATCAATTTTATTTTGCGAACATCCCAAATCCTTCATTAATTTGATTTTAAACATAACATATGATTCACGGTAAAATGAACTGGTTTTTATAAGGATATCCTCAAGCAAATCATATTTTTCTTCCAGCTGATATTTCATCTTAAAATTGGTGAAAAGAATTTCTGAAAATTTTATGATGTAATCCTCCCGACAATTGTATCTAACAGCGGACATTAGCCAGTCAAAAACATCCTCTGAAGCACTAGTATCGATTAATTTAGAAATCACTTCAAGGATTTCATCCAGATTATCATAATAATTGTCATTCCATGGATATTCGAACTGACTGCATACCATTGTGAATGCGTCATCCATCAAATCCAGAATTAGTTCATATTCCTTTCTATCAAGCAATAGCTCAACATCATGATCTATAAAACGGGACAGTTCATATGAGAAATCATCTTCATATATTATGTCATCCAATTTTGATTTATAGTAATCTTCATCAACTTTAAAGCTGAATTTCATGATAAACTTATTTTTAAGCTCAGGGTTATCGTTCAACTCACCAAATAGAAATTCCCTCACTTTATCATCACTGATGCTTTCAAACAATTCATTGATATCCACATCAATCTCATTGTATTCATCATTCTCTTCAAGATAGTATAGTAAAGCTGCAAGATGTTTGCAGTTATCCCTTTCAAAATAAGGACATGTACAGCTCATTGAATCTACATAGCCATCATCATCAAAGATTATTTTGACATTATAGTCAAATGTTCCGCTTACAACAGCATTGACCTGTCTTGAATTACGATTTGTTATTTTTACATCATCTGTGATGAAATATCCCCTGTCCAAAATCTTTTTCTCAAATAAAAATTCCCATTCACTCATAAAACATCATTATCTTTTCCATTTTTTCAATTAAAAAATTATGCAGATTAGAATTGTCTGAATAGAATAATTGATTTTCATTAAATTCTATGAATTCCCCAAAATCATTAGCACCATAAATTATTTCATCATTTTTAATTTTTACTCCGAAATTGAAATATTCCAACTCACTATCGTCACCGACAGGAAGATTAATTTTTTCCATAGGTGTTGATATGATATAATAGGTTAAATCATTGTAAAAATCATTGTCTACAATATAAAAATCAAATTCGTCACATAGTTTACATGAACCTTCTCTGATTGTTATCAATTCGATGTAGACACCATTATGATTTATTTCATAATCAATAGCTAAATCATTGTCTATAAACTTATTATATTCATCTAAACAGTATATTTTAAAATCATTTTTTAATTTTGCAATATTCATCAACAATCCCATCCAGCTGACTTTTAATAATCTCAAAATCCTGATTCAAATCCAGGGTTTTCACACTAATCTTATTGCCGCTCATCACATAATCACTATCCGGCTGAATCCTTTGATTAGTCCTCGCATAAAGAAGCATTCCACTGATTTCAATGTCATTTCCTTGAAGCTCCACTTCCTTATTTTTAACATAGGTAAATATCTGATATAAGTTTGAAGTGTTATGTATATTCTTTCCATAGTTTTTAGAAAGGTTGCTTTTGTAGAACTTGGTATCAATAATGAGAATCCTGTTTTCATATTCCAAAGTGACATCAGTCTGCATTTTCGGAAGCAGAAAGTCCGCTCCGTCATCAATCTGCCAGTTTATTTGAGGAGCATGAGCCAGAAGCTCAGGATGTTCCTTTTTATAATAATTCAAAACAAATTTCTCATAGAGTCTGCTCATCTGAGAATCATCAAGAAATTCCATAAGCTTGACTTCACCGGATTTTTCCGTGTGAATCAGACCCTTAACAGCAAGATAACAGATGTTTATAAGCATCTTATAGCTCTGGTTATTCCGGTCAAATCGGATTTTCCAGTTGATTTTTCCAACATCAATCAAATCAACCTCACCAAAATACATTAAAAGACCTTTAAGCTTCTTTTTTCTGGCATGAGATATATCCGATTTAATAAGCAGATTCATTGTGGACTTTAAGATACGGTTCAGATAACAGTTAACGGAAAATTCGTCATAGCTGCAGTTAAGCTGGCCTTTGATAAAGGACTGCTCATTGATTGACTCAGTTATATTGATTTTACCCTTAATTGAAGAGGTTGTCTCTGAAATCTCAATATAATCCTTAACAAGACCCTGCTTGATTTGTCTTGCCACACCAATAGCTAAAATTTCTGAAAGCAGTTCAGAGACATTTTCAAAGCTTTCAGTTTCAATTTTTCTATAGCTTTTATCATTAAGGACAGAGAATGCATATGAAAGCATATAGTAGATGTTTTTAATGTAAATCGTTTCAGAGGCTATCATCAACAACACTTCTCAGCTGGCCGGACCAGTATTCAACCTTATCCTTCTCATCAAACCAGTATTCCTTTAAAAGAGGAATCAGTTCATATTCCACAATATATTTCAGTTTCTCATCCACATCATCACGTATATTGCACAGATAGCTGTGGCCTATTCTGAAACCCTCACCTAAAGACTCATCATCACTGATTTCACGGTTAAGCTCACCCATTAATTTAATTAGATTATCAAATCCATCATCTGAAAGTTCACTCTGATAGTTTTTAAAGCCTTCAGAATCAAAGCCCGGCTTTAAATCAAAGAATGCGAATCTTCTTCTTAATGCATAGTCAATCATTGCAAGAGATCTGTCTGCAGTGTTCATAAGACCGATGATGTGAACGTTTTTAGGAATGAAAAATGATTCATCAGAATACAATAGCTGGATTTTGTTTTTAGGACCTCTCTTGTCGTTTTCAATAAGCATAAATAGCTCACCGAAGATTTTACTTAAATTACCTCTGTTGATTTCATCAATGATGAAAAAATAGTCATTTTCATCATCCACCTCTGCCTTTTTACAGAACTTATAAAATGAACCCTGTCTAAGTTCAAATCCTTCTTTTGACGGTCTGTAACCCATGACAAAGTCCTCATAGGAATAGCTTTGGTGGAACTGTACCATCATGACACGGTTGATGTCCTTTTCACCCATTATTGAGTAAGCTAGTCTTTTAGCCATGAATGTTTTTCCAACACCAGGAGCTCCCTGAACAATAAGGTTTTTCTTGTTTATTAATAATTCAACAAGCGTAGCATAGTCATCTTCTGTGATATAAACCTCATCGAGAAATTTTTCCGGAGAATATGTAGGATATGAAATTTCTTCAATATCATCGACATTTCCTTCTTCACCGATTAATTCCTTAATATTGTTAAGCATCTCATAATAATTTGTAATATCAGTTAATGTCTTCATAGGTAATTTACCATAATCATATACCCAATCTCCTTTATTAGTCCATTTAACTTTTCTAATATTATGATAAGATCGTGTAGTGTCATATTCATAGTCTGATTCAATGATACCCCGACCAATTATTTTACCCATGCCCTGTTTAGCAAAAACAATATCTCCAATTTGCATTTCATGAACAAATTGCCATGACGCATGTACATCATGCATATGAGATGATTTATCATTGAAAATATCCTGGAATTTTAATTTTATCTCCTCTTTATTGTTATATTTGGATAAATCTCCTGTACCACTCATTCCAATACCAATAATTCCTTCATTATAAAATTCATTCCATAATCTAGCAGATTCACCTGGAGAGATTAACCAATATTTAACTGTTTTAACATCACTATCACCAATTCCCTCATCGTCATCCGAATTATTCTTAAAAAATTTGTCCTTTGGGAATAAATCTACAATATCCTCTTTAAATAAAGAATAAAACTTAATATCTGCCTTTTCACTTAATTCATATAGTTGCCCGTCATTGACATAATAACCTTCTAAAGGATTGATACCGAACATTGAAAGGAATTCTCTTTTCATTTGCATATTATGAACAATAGGGAATTGATCCGGAAAAAGTAACACATAATATTTATGGATCCAAGAATGTGTAGGATTTGCATCACAATCTTCAAATATTTCAGTTAATTTATCTTCTAGATATGAATAGTCATCAATTGTATTGAGTTTAAAATTTCTAATAAAATTTGCTCCGTTTATCAAAGCATCCCTTATTTTAATTGCAACATCAATAGCTTCATCTTCTGTAATACTTTTCATATTAGTTGACGGACCGATAGTCCATTGATTAGTCTTTCTATGTTTAAATAAAGAATATTTGCTCGCTGAACCTCCGCTAATACCTCCAGTTCCACTAATTTCTTTAGAAAATTCCAAATAATAACATAAATTGTTTTTATCACCATCATGTAGAAAAATATAATTTAAAACATCTTTTCCTTCTAATTTTTCAAGAATTTCAGGTGAGAATTTTTTATAGAATTTTTCATATTTTAATTCATATTCTTCCTGTTCATAGTTTCCCAAATTATTTTCATCAAGATAGTTTCTAATCTTTTTAGCTGAAATATCATATTGATTATCCATAAAAATCCCATAAATTAAATAGTTAAAATAAAATTTATAATTTCATAATTATATATTAATCGCAGAACGAATAAGAATTTTAGATTATTCTGCATATGGTCCAACACCATGTTCTCTATTATATTCATCGGCTAGAGATGCATAATCCATTTCCTGACCTTGATAGTAATATTTACCAGTGTATGTATCTTCATATACAACGGCATCACCTAAATATTCTTCATCCCTTACTTCCCTGTAACGACCATCAGATGATTGTCCGCCATCATTTGATAATGATTCATCAGTATTATTGTCTAAATGCGTTACATTTATAGTAACGTTATTTGATGTAAAATTAGTATCATTATTTATTTGTTTATCAACATTTGAGTTCATCCCATAAATTAGCAAAATTACTCCTATAATGGCAACAATTATTAAAATCAACACATATTTTTTATTCATTAATTCACCACTGATTAATTAAATTTCAAAAATCAAAGGCACATGATCACTTAATTTAAGCCATTTTTCTGCATCGCCAACCTGCAGCCTGTTAATTTTACCTCGTGATGCGAATACATGGTCCAGATGAAAAGGCTTGTCCAGATGTCTGTACATGAAAAATGTTGGCTGTGATTCTTTGCCTTGCTTTTCATCGTTTAGATAGTGGTATGTGTCTGTAAGGCCACATTCTGATAGCTTTTCAATTACCTCATAAACATTCTTGGCATGAGCTCCCTTTAAACGGACATCACAATTGAAATCACCGCAAATTATCATGTCTTCATTAAAAAATCCTGCATCCTTGTGTTCTTCATAATAGTTGGTGATTTCTTTGGGATAATGGACTGATTTATTTCCATCCATATCAGGATTGGTCCAGATTCCCAGCAGATTAAACTCGTCATTTACTTTAACAGGTATGAAATATCTTAATCCTTTGTCATCCAAATCGATTAATTCCATTTTTATTTCATTTCGAGCGAAAATTCCAAGACCGTAATACTTGTTTTCACCGACCCAGAAATAATTGGATGCAAACTCTTTATATCCCTCCGAATCGACTATTGAGGGATTTTCACATTCCTGAATTACATAGATATCCGCATCCTCTTCAAGAATGGCCGGAAACTTTTCGCTGAATTTTCCGTTGCAGTTCCAAGTAATGATTTTCATAATAACAAGTATATATGATGTTAATAATATAAGTTTACATAAAAAGAAGATGTTTTACAAAATAAGAATGGGAAAAAATCCCATTCCTTTTCACAAATTAAAATCATGCATGAAATACTTTCAAAAAGTGAATTACATGATTG